>JANMRV010000047.1:0-2844 GCA_031388685.1 Planctomycetota bacterium | reverse complement strand
TGCTCGCGTTGCCGCGCGGGTTGAGCTACCTGTCGACCACCCGCGGAACGAAACGCTGGCTGGTGCCGCCTTTCGTCCTGACGAGTGTCGCCTTCGCAGCCCTTTTCGTTTGGGCCTGGAACGGTTTCGAAGCCCTGGTCGCCTACGCGCAGAGCGCGGCGCAGAGCACCCCGGTCGCCGATCCGTCCTGGTGGCAGCGGACCTTGGAGGTCGTGCTTGAATCGTGGGTCTTCCTGGTGATCGCCAAGCTCACTGGCGTGCTGCTCTTCCTGGTGATCGGATTTTTCGCCGCGCTGTACGCCTTCTCTTTGTTCTACGAAGCGATCTCCGGCCCGTTCCTCGATGTGGTCCAGGGCCGCATCGAACAGCGCTGGTTCGGCGTCGATCCGCGCAACTCGCTCGAGCGGCCTACCGCGCTAAGCGTGGAGAGTTGCACGCGCATCAGCGCGGCGGCGCTGGCGCTGGCCGCGCTGCTTGGACTCGCAGCATGGCAGTTCGCGGGCGAGTGGCGCTGGTGGGCGATCGCCGCGGGCGTGTTGATTCCGTTCGTCGGCCTTTCGCTCTGGAAGCGGCAGTACGGCCTGTGGTTGTGGTGGGCACTGCGCAGCGAAACTTCGACACTGTGGACCAGCGTGCGAACCTCGCTGGTCGCATTGGTGCTCTTGATCGTCTGCTTGCCCCTGAAATTCGTGCCGTTGATCGGACCGCTCCTGTTCGCGGGCGTGGCCGGATTCGCGGCCGCGATCAGCCTGCTCGACATCCCCTTCTCGCGCCGGCGTTGGAGCCTCGGCCAGCGCCTGTCTTTCCTGGGCCACAACTTGCCCGCGTTGATCGCCTTTGGCTCGGTGGCAAGCCTGGTGTTCCTGATCCCCTTCGCCGGCCCGATCCTGATGGTTCCTGGCGCGTCGATCGGCGGGTTGTGGCTGGTCGTGAGGCTCGACAAATCCAAGTTGCGCGAGAACAGCGCGCGGCACGCGGCCCGATTCGAAAACACGAGGGCCGATTCGGCCGAGAACCGGGACCTGCCGCGCTGATCCTGGCGCGTGCGCTGGATACGATGGCGCGATGACCCGCTACCTCGTCACCAGCGCGCTGCCCTACGCCAACGGTCCGATCCACTTCGGACACGTCATCGGCGCCTATCTGCCGGCCGATGTCTACGTGCGAACGCTGCGCCTCCTGGGAGAAGAAGTCCTGTTCGTGTGCGGGACCGACGAACACGGTGTCGCGATCACGATCGGCGCGGAGAAGGAAAACGTTCCCTACGCCGACTACGTCGCGCGTTGGCGCGCTTCGATCAAGTCGACTTTCGACTCCTTCGGCCTTGGCTTCGACGTCTGGTCGGGCACGAGTATTTCGCCGCCGCACGCCGCGCTGAGCCAAGAATTCTTTCGCCGTCTGAGCCAGGGCGGCTACCTGCTGGAGCGCGAGACCGAGCAGCTTTTCTGCACGAAGGACGACATGTTCCTGGCCGACCGCTACGTCGTCGGCACGTGCAACTATTGCGGCTTCCGTCCGGCGCGCGGCGACGAGTGCCCGCGCTGCGGCAAATGGCTCGATCCGCTGAATCTGCTCGAACCCGAATGCAAGGTCTGTGGGACACGGCCTGTTCGGCGCAAGACGCGCCACTGGTACCTCGACCTGCCGAAGTTGCGCGACGAGCACATTGGCGCCTGGTTCGAAAACCACGACTGGAAACCCAACGTCAAGTCGTTCATCGAGAACCAGCTCAAGGAAGTCGAACCGCGACCGATCACGCGCGACATGTCCTGGGGCGTGCCGGTGCCCGCGGATCTCGCTCACGGCGAGACGGGCAAGGTGCTCTACGTCTGGTTCGACGCGCCGATCGGCTACGTCTCGTTCACCGCCGAATGGGCCGCGGCGCGCGGCGAGCCCGACGCCTGGAAGAAGTGGTGGTGCTCGCCCGACACGCGTCTGGTGCACTTCATCGGCAAGGACAACATCCCCTTCCACTGCCTGGTGTTCCCTTCGATGCTGTTCGGGGTCAAGCAGGACTACGTGCTGCCTTGGCAGGTGCCCGCCAACGAGTTCTACAACTTGCAAGGCCGCAAGTTTTCGACCTCCGCCGGTTGGTCGATCGACCTCGATGACTTCTTCGCGCGCTTCGACGCTGAAGCGGCGCGCTTCTACCTTTTGTCGAGCGCGCCCGAAACGGCCGACAGCGAGTGGAACTGGAACGACTATCAGCGCGTGGTCAACACGCAACTCGCCGACACGATCGGCAACTTGGCCACGCGCGTGCTCAAGTTCATCGAGAAGAACTTCGACGGCCGCATCCCCGCCTGCGAGCCCAATCAGCGCGACGAACTCGACCGCATCCTGTTCGAGGAATGTGGCGCCTTCGGCGACCCCGCCGAACCGATCCTCGCTTTCAAGTTCCGGCGCGCGAGCGAACAGTTGATCGAAAACGCGCGCGTGGCCAACGTTTTCATCGATCGCCTTGCGCCCTGGAGCCTGAAAAAAACCGACCCGGTGCGCTGCGCAAGCGTCCTGAACACCTGCTGCGAATGGATCGGCTGGGTCGCGCGCTGGAGCGCCCCCTTCATGCCCGGCAAGGCCCAAAAATTGTGGGCCATGCTCGGTCACTCGACCACGGTCGAATCTCTCGGCTGGTGCGGCGTGCCCGCACGCGAAACCTGGCGCAGCCTGCAAGCCGGCCAAAAACTCGGCACCGTCGAAGGTCTCTTCGCCAAGCTCGACGACACCCAAGTCAAGTCCGAGATCGCCAGGCTCGAGGAAAAAGGCAAGCGCACGCCACCCGCCTGACCGATTGCCCCCGATCATCTAGTTAACCTCGCGCTTGGCAAGTTTCGGTACCCCGAA
>JANMRV010000044.1:0-7327 GCA_031388685.1 Planctomycetota bacterium | reverse complement strand
GGCCAGACCTTCGGCGAGATCGAATCGGTCAAGGCCGTTTCGGATCTCAATTCGCCGGTCTCGGGCGAAGTCGTCGATGTGAACCACACGATCGAAGAGCACCTCGAAGTGCTGGCCAAGGATCCGTGGAACTCAGGCTGGATGGTGCGTCTCAAGCTCAGCTCCAAGAGCGTCGAGGGCCTGATGGACGCGGCCGCCTACGAAAAGTTCGTCGCCGCGAACAAACATTAGCCACATCCCCGGTAATCCGCCGCCACCCATCAACAGCCCGACAGCGGGTGCAGGGGCGGATATCGGGAGCGTGAAGAGTGGCGCTGGATTGCCAGGGACGAATCAATCGTCTCGCAGCGTCGTCGTTTGGGCCGGACTTGCGCTCGTCGCTGCGCTGCTTGCGGCAGGCTGGTGGGGCTCGAAGCGCTGGGTCACCCCGCAGTCGTTCGTCGCACCGGACGGCAGCGAGGGCGCCGGCGAAGCCTTGACGCAGGATGGCGAGAGCCTGGTTGCGAGTTCGGCCGCGGCCGGCGGCGTGCGCGTGCGAGTCCTCGACGCGACGGATGGTTCGCCGATCGAAGGCGTGCTGGTCGAACTCCTTTCCGAAGAACCCGTGCGACGTCGTTTTGGGCGAGTGCGCAGTGACGCACGTGGAGACGCGCGCTTCAAAGCTGTCTTCGCGCCGCTGGTGCTGGCCCTGTCGAGGCGCAGCGATCGTTTCGCGGCCGCGCTGACGATTGCCCGCGGCGACGTGATGGGAGAACGCCTGGCAGTCCTGCGACTGGGCCCCGGAGGGACGATCACGGGCCGCGTCGTCGACGACCAGGGAGCAGCGCTCGCGGGCGTGTCGCTCGCACTTGCCGATACTTCGCCCTGGCCCGAGCCGACGGAGCACAGAATGATCGAGGGCAAGACCGCTCCCGACGGCAGCTACCGCATCGAGCGCGTGGTCGACCTGCCGCGCCTGGTCGCGGCACGCGAGGACAGTTTTTTCGCCGCCGCGTGGTCGAGCGTGACCGTCGAAGCGCGCGGGACGGGCGGTAGCGCGCGCGTCGCGCAGTCGGTTCAACCCTGCGGTGAGGCAATCGCCGCGGACCTGGTGCTGCCGCGACCGCCGACGCTTGCGGGCCGCGTGATCGACGCCGGCCGCAGGCCCGTGATCGGCGCGCTGGTCAGCGTGAATCCCGAGCGCCAGCGGCTTGGCCAAGTCAACCTGCACGTCGTCGATCCGCAGGCGGTCGCGGAGTGGCTCGCGGATCTGCCGGGAAGCGAACGCTTCGCGCTGCTGGAAGGCGAAGCGCTGACCGCGAGCGACGGCAGTTTCTCGCTCTCGGGCGTCGGCTCGCGCCCCAGTGTGCTGGTGATCCCTTCCGATGGACGGCTCGAGGATTTTCCGATCGGTCCGTGGACTCCCGGGGGAGTCGTCGACGGACTGGAGTTCGCGCTGGCGGACCGCGAGGTGCTGCGCATGCGCCTTTTCGATCCCGAGGGCCGGCCGATCCTCGGTGCTGCGCCCACTGCGGACTCGAATTCGCCGCTGCCCGGAGACCAAGCCTCGGTGCGCATCGCGCCGATCGGCGGACAGCTGACGAACGCATGGCTCACCTCGAAGGTCGACCTGCGCGCGGAACTCGACGAGGGCCGCGAACTGCGCGCGCAGTGCGCGCCCAGCGGCGACGGAACGTTTTCCTTCGCGCTCGCGACGCCTCTGTCCGCGATCGTGCGCCTCTTCATCAGCGCGCCCGGCTTCAAGACACGCGTGCGCGAATGCAATGGCCGTCTGCGACAAGAGTCGGTGATCGCCAAGGAACAGCTCGAGCCGCTCGAAGCACTGGACCTATTGATCGTGCGCGGCGGCGAACTCGAGGATCCGCCTGGCAGCGAGCCTCAGGAGATCTTCTTGCGCGCCTGTGGTCTGGCTCCTGAGTCGGTGGTCAACGACCCCGCCCATCCGCGGCCGGCGTGCTGCGGTTTCGGCATGTCGGCACAGTTCAACGTGCCAGGTCGCGAACGCGCCGTCGCCGTGCCGATGCAGGACGAGCGCCCGTTTTGGATCACGCTGCGCAGCTCGCGCGGCTCGCGCGCCGAAGAAATCGTGGTCGGCCCCTTCCGCGCAGGCGGCGGCCGGCAAGTGATCGAGATCCCGGCCATGCCCCCGGGGCCTTCGCTGTTCCAACGGCCGGTGGCGAGCGCGAGCCGGCGCGATCCGCGCGCGGTCGACATGACCGTCAAGGCCACGCTGTGCGCCTTCGACGCCGTCAGCGGAGCGCCGCTCCCGGAGGCCGAAGTGTGGGTGCTTTGCGATCCGCTCGGACGCGAAGCCTGGCTCGGGCGCACCTGGACTACACAGGCCGATGGCTGCGCGACGGTCGAGGGCGTCTTCGCCGGGAACTGGACCTTCGTGGTCAGCGCGGCCGGCCACCGCGCGGCGCTGCTCGGTCCGCTCGAGATCGGCGCGCTGAACCCCGCGGACGAAGAGATCGACCTCGGTGAGGTACGCCTGCCGCCCGTAGACTGAACCCATGGCCAGTTGGCGCTTGATCACGACCTGGGCCGCGGCGCCCGACTTCAACATGGGGCTCGACGAAGCGCTGCTCGTCACGCCGGGCCTGCCGCCCACGCTGCGCTTCTACACCTGGAAGCCCGACACGCTCTCGCTCGGCTACTTTCAGAAATGGAGCGACGTGCCGGGCGCGGAAAAAGCCGGCGCGATCGTGCGGCGCATCACGGGAGGCGGCGCGATCCACCACGTGCGCGAACTCACTTTTTCGATCAGCGCGGATCTTTCGACCGAGTTGTATTCGGGCAGTCTGAGCGATTCCTACGCGCGCGTGCATACCGCGATCGCGCGGGCTCTGTCCAAGTTCGACGTCGAAGCACGACTGCGCGGCGCAGGCGCGCTCAGCTCCGATCGCGCGGACACGGGTATGTGTTTCCACCATTCGACGAGCCTCGATCTGGTCTGGGACGGCAAGAAGGGCGTCGGCTCGGCCCAACGTCGCAAGAACGGCCGCGTCCTGCACCACGGCTCGATCAAGCTAGGAACTTCGATCCTGGAAGGCGACATCGCCACGCTCGAATCGCGCGAACGCGGACTCTCGCCCGCGGCCTTCGCGCCCGCGCTGCGCGAAGCTTTCCAGGACGAATTCAAGGTCGGGCTCGAAGCCGCCGTGCCGGAGCGCGACGAACGCGACCTGGCCCGCGAGCTGGGGCAGCGCTACGTCTCGAAGGAATTCGTGCAGGCGCGATGAGCTCTTTCGCACGCTGCGCGGCGCTGCTCTTCAGCCTGCTTTGCGCCTGCTCCGAATCGAAAGCGCCGCGGCCGAACGTGTTGCTGGTGACGATCGATACGCTGCGCCGCGATCACGTGTCCTGCTACGGCTACTCGCGCGCGACGACGCCGAACATCGATCGGATCGCGGGCGAAGGAATCGTGTTCGACAACGTGTCCACCCCGCGCGCCAAGACTTCGCCGGCACTGGCGAGTCTTTTCAGCGGCGAGTATCCGCACGGGCACGGCCTGCGCGACCTGCTCCAGCCGCTCGACGGCGATGTGCCCTTGCTCGCCGAAGCCTTTGCGCGCGCGGGTTATCAGAGCGCGGCCATCGTCGGCAATTACGTCCTGAAAAATCGCTACTGCGGCTTCGCGCGCGGCTTCGATCACTACGTCGAGAGCCTGCCCTCGCGTCAGGGCGTTCCGCCCGACGACGTGCCGCAGCGCACGGCGCGTTCGCTGACCCGTGCAGCGATGGTCGCGCTCGGCTTCGAGCTCGCACCGGCGCGCGACGAGGGCGATTCGCCGTTCGAACCCGCAACGGCTTTGTTCGGCGCCGAACGCCCGTGGTTCCTGTGGCTGCACTACATGGATCCGCACGGCGCCTACGAACCGCCGAGCGAACACGACATCTTCCACAGCGAGACGCCGCGCTGGATCGACCCGGCGCAGCCGCAGGGCCGCCGCAAACCGCGCATCAGCGAATACAACATCCCGCCCGAGGCCCGCGACGCGCAGGGCCGCTTCGATGCGGCGGCGGTCATCGATCTCTACGACGGCGAGATCCACTCGGCCGACGGGGAACTTGGACGCCTGCTCGAGGCGCTGCGCGCGCGCGGCGATCTGGCGCACACCTGGGTCGTGATCACGTCCGACCACGGCGAAAGCCTGGGCGAGCAGGATTATTGGTTCGAGCACGGTTTCTACGCCTATGAATCGGCTTGCGCGGTGCCGCTGATCGTGCGGCCACCCGACGACTGGAAGGATCGCCCGCAAGCGGGCCGACGCGCGGGCGCGCTTTCGCTCAGCGACCTCGGGCCCACGATTTCGGAGTGGCTCGAACTTCCGCCCGTCGCTGTGCGCGCGCCGCCGAGTGCGATTCACGGAGTGTCGCGCGCGAGCTTGCTGGGCCGGGACGATCCGTCTCCGTTCGCGACCTTCAGTGAGAAGATCGACGGGGCCGACCTGCCGGGCGCGGCGCAGACGAAGGCGGTGCGCCTGGGCGACTACAAGTTGCTGCGACGCTTTGCGCGCGGAAAACCCGACGCAGCGGGCCGCAGCGCCGCGCTGAAAAAGATCGGCGACGAACTCTTCGATTTGCGGGCCGATCCGCTCGAGGCGAACGACCTCGCGGAAAATCCGCCGAGCGACGCGCCGCTGGAAGATTTGCGCGGCCGCCTGCTGGAGTTCGGGGCCTGCGACGCGCCCTTCGAGGAATTGGAAGCGACCCTCAGGCGGCGCCGGGCCGCGCTCGAAGCCTCCGACGCCGACGCCTTGCGCGCCCTCAAAGCCCTCGGCTATTGATGGTTACCCGGCCAGGACTCGAACCTGGAATGAGTGGACCAAAACCACTTGTGTTACCGATTACACCACCGGGTAGATGGCTGGCCACTGGCCCGAGCGCGATTGCCCCGGGAATCAACCCAGGGGGCGAGGAGGATAACGGCCGCTTGCGGGGCGGTCAACGATTCGGCCAAGCGCGTCCGCTGACGGCGCGCCACGCGAGTTCCAGCGCGGTGTGAACCGCGAAGGCGCGGATCGATTCGCGGCCGTGTTGCACGTAGCGCCGTTCCAGGGAACGAACCGAGTTCCGCTCGGCCACGCCGAACCAGACCGACCCGACCGGTTTGGATGCGCTGCCGCCGTCCGGGCCCGCGATGCCTGTGACCGCAAGCGCCACGTCCGCGCCGCTTTCGCGCAGCGCGCCCTGGGCCATCGCCTCGACGACTTCGCGCGAAACCGCGCCGTGCGCCTCGAGCAGCCCGGCGGGGACGCCCAGGCGGCGCTGCTTCGCCTCGTTGGAATAGGTGACCCAGCCCTCGCGGAAGACATCGCTCGAACCGGGCACCGAGGTCAGGCGTTGGGCGACTCCCCCTCCGGTGCAGGATTCGGCGAGTGAGATCTTCCAGCCGCGCTCGCGCAGGGCGTCGAACAGCGCGACTTCGAGCCGGGGATCCTTGCGGCTGAACACGTGGCCGGCGAAGCGCAGAGCAAGTTCTTCCGCGCGCGCTTCGGTGATCGAAAGGGCACGTTCCTGACTCGCCTGCTTGCCGACGACTTTGACCGAGAGCACTCCCGCGTGGGCCGTGACGTCGACGCGCGGATTCTCCTCGCGCTCCATCCAGGCACCGACCTCGTCGGCGAACTGACTCTCGGGCAGGCCGCATAGGAACAGCGTGCGCGTGCAGATCGCCGGGCCCACGCCGCAGGTCGCGCGGATCCAAGGCAAAAGGCTGCCCTCGAGCATCGCGCGCATCTCGCGCGGCGGGCCGGGCATCACGGCGAGCACGCCGCCGTCGACCCACAGGCGGAAACCCGGCGCCGTACCGACCGGGTTCTCCATGATCTGCGCGCCGACCGGGAACCAGGCCTGGCGCTCGTTGGTCTTCGGCATCGCACGGCCGCGCTGGGCCCACAGCGCCTGGAGGTGCGCGAGCGCGCCGGCATCGAGTTCGAGCCCCACGCCCGCGGCACCAGCGGCCGCTTCGCGCGTCAAGTCATCGAGTGTCGGCCCGAGTCCGCCGGTTGCGATCACGATCTGGAATTCCGCGGTCAGTTCGCGAAACACGCGCTCGAGTCGCGCACGGTCATCGCCGACGACGACGACTTGCGCCACTTCGATTCCAAGTTCCGCCAGGCGCGCGGCGATCTCACCGGAATTGGTGTCCGTGTGGCGGCCTTCGATCAACTCGTTTCCGATCGCAATCGTCGCCGCCTTGCGCAGGTCGTGGATCATGACTTGTCGGCTGCGTCGCGCTTCTTTTTCTCGCGTTCGCGGCGGCGCGACATCGGCCAGGTCGCCAGCAGTCCGACCTCGTAGAGCACGATCATCGGCAAGGCGACCATGAACTGGCTGTAGGGATCCGGTGGCGTGATGACGCCACCGAAGATGAACGCGAAGAGCGCGAAGTGGCCGCGGTAGCGCGAAAAGCCCTTGCGCTGGACCAGGTCGACGTGCACCAGAGCGTACATGACGATCGGCAGTTGGAAGACCGCGCCGAGCGCCAGCGACATGGTGATGTAGAAATCCCAGAAGTCCGCGAGCTTGTACTGCGCGCCGACCATTTCCGTCGGGAAGGCCACGGCCAGCTGGCTCATGCAAAAGGGCAGGAGTTTCCAGGCGCCGAAGCCCACGCCCGTCACGAACAGCAGCACGCTGATCGGGAAGTAGGCCATGACCATACGCCGCTCTTTCGGGTAGAGCCCCGCGGCGATGAACTGCCACAGTTGATAGAGCAGCACGGGCCCGCCGGCCGCGAGTGCGAAGGCCATCGCGACGCGCATGGAAAAGAAGAAGCCCTCGCCGATGCCGGTGACGATCGGGCGTTGCTCGATCGTGTAATCGGGGTGCAGGTGCTGGTCCGTTGGATCCGTGGGCGATCGAAAGTAGCGCCCGCGCGGGATCGTCGGATCGCCGGCCAGGATTGCTTCGTACTTCGCGACCTGCGCGTCGTTGACGGCTTTGGTCGTCTCGAGCAACGGCCGGAGCAGGAAGGCGCTGATCTTCTCGTAGTTCCCCCAGCCGACGAGGAACGCGATCGCCAGCGCGAGCACGCCGCGGGTCAGGCGCTTGCGCAACTCGATCAGGTGCTCGGCCAGCGACATGCGCGTGGTCTCGACCGTGGGTTCCTGCGTGGACTTCGGCATGGGAGCGGGCGAACAGTTTCGCGATTGCGTCGCGGCGGTGCCAGCACTGTCGCGTCAAAGACAGCGGGCGACCTCCTCGCCGGAGATCGCCCGCCTTGGATCGAACAGCGCCTGGGGCGCCGAACTTGGCCTAGAACTTAAAGTAGGCGCGCAAGTCCTTGAGCGGCGTGATCGCGACGCCCTTGGCTTCGGCTT
>JANMRV010000035.1:0-1260 GCA_031388685.1 Planctomycetota bacterium | reverse complement strand
GTGCAGGTCAACTGGGATGTCGGTGCCAGTCGCGCCGACGCGCGCCAGCAGTTCGTGATACCAGGAGCAGGCGCGCTCGAGCGCAGCCTCGTGGCCGCGCACGCCCCACACGATCGAGAGCGTGCGCTGCGTGCCCTCGTGCGTCTTCGTGCGCTGCGAATCCTTGACCGCGTTCGCGCACGGACCTTCGGAATCGAAGAGACACACGAGGCCCTCGATGTCGATGCTCTGACCCGAAGCGTTGAATACGTACTCCTGTGCAGCTCGCGGGACCTGGATCGAGTACGGCGCGCGCGCGCGTTCCATGTCGACGACGCTGATCGGAAAACCGGAGTGCAGCGAGATCACGTTGCACACGTCGACCGCGCAATTGATGCTGCCAAGGCCCGGCTCCACGGCGATCTTGCGCAGGTACTCGCTGGCGGGTTTGCCGCGTCCGGTCGGCTTGTAGCCGCCGCGGCGCAGCAGGTCTCGCACCGCAGCGCGCAACTCGTCGCTCGAAGCAACCGGAGCGGGCGCGCCCGCTGTGAACAACGCTCTCAGCCACTCCGGCGACGGGCTCGAGCCCAAGGCGCCCGGAAAGACGGTCTGCAGCGCGCGCGCGACGAGCAAGGGATGGACTTCGACTCGAATCATGGCGGAAGAGTCTGACGTCAACTTGCGTCGGCGGCGTTTCGGGCCCAAGCTCTGGCCCAAGAATTCGCCACGGATCCCGCAATTCCGGCCCGGCCGGCTCCCCACCATGAATACAACCCAGCTCATCGCTGCCCTTTCCCTGCCACTGCTCGCTTCATGCTCCGGTTTCTTCACCGAGGAAGTGCCGAAGTCCGAAACGGCAGCGGCCATGTCGTTGCACAGCCTGAAGGTCGACAGCCTCGATGCCGGTCCGGTCGACCTCGCGCAGTACCAGGGCGCGGTCGTGCTGGTCGTCAACGTCGCCAGCGAATGCGGCTTCACCCCTCAGTACAAGGGTCTCGAGGCCCTGGAGCAGGAGTTGTCCGCCAAAGGCTTCCACGTCTTGGGCTTCCCCAGCGACGAATTCGGCGGTCAGGAGCCCGGTGAAGCGGCCGAGATCCGCAAGTTCTGCTCGGAGCAATATTCCGTGAGTTTCCCGATGTTTGCGAAGTCCATTACCAAGCCGGGGCCAAACCAATCGCCGCTGTTCACGTTCCTCAGCGGCGCCACGGGCAAGGCCCCAGGTTGGAATTTCTGCAAGTACCTCGTGGGCAAGGACGGCAAGGCGGTCGCCTTCTACGACAG
>JANMRV010000816.1:0-2457 GCA_031388685.1 Planctomycetota bacterium | reverse complement strand
TTCGATGTGGGTCGACTTGCGTGGCACGCGTTTCGCGCAGACTGAGCCAGGCGAGCGCGATCAGCAGGGCCACATCGAACCAGGTCACGAGCGAAACGGCCTGCAGCGCGCGCTTGGCCGTTTTCCCGACCACGTCCTCGGACAGCAGATCGCAGGCGATCCAGTAGATGGAAAGGAAAGCGATCCAGGCCCGCGAAGTGGCGGCGCGCTCGAACGCAGTGCAACACAGCGCGAAGAAGACTGTCAGCAGGGCCGCATGGTGCGCCTTCCATGTAATGGGGGAGACCAGGAGCGAGAGCGGAAAGAAGACCTGCATGGCAATCCACTCCGCGCGCCCGCCACGAGCGCGCAGGGCTACGATCGCCGCGAGTGCGATCAGGACGAGCGACATACCGCGCGCCAGCCAGCTGGCCCACCGCGGCGACAACTCCAGCACGTGCACATCGATCGCGCCCGAATCTCCCGGGGGCCGCACGAGGCGTCCGACGGCCTCGCGCAGCGATTGATTCATCGCGTCCTCGGCGATGGGCAGTCCGTCGGGGACCAGCGCGCTCGTCTGCAGCTCCTCCAAGGCAGCGTATTCGACGACGCCATGGACCCAGTCGCGCGCCAGGGCGGCGTAGCGCTCCGGACCGTAGGCCAGGCTCGGCAGCCAGAAGAGAACGAGTGCGAATCCCAGCGCGCTCGCCGCGGCGCCGAAGCGCCGGCGCAGGCCGAGGAACAGGACGAGCAGCACGAGATTGGGCTTGAGCACCACCGAAAGCCCCAAGAGCGCGCCCGCGGGGATGGGCCGGCCGCGCAGTCCGAATTCGACACCGACATAGGCCAGTGTCGCGTAAATCAAGTTGCCGCCGCCGCCGGCGAAGTCGCGCAGCAGGAAGCGGCTGGCGAGCAGCAGGCAGAGCGCGAACAACATCGGCATGTGTTTCGCCGCCGCGGGGAAGTCGTTCCGCGCTCTCTCGCGCAGCGTCCGATAGAGAACGACCAGCGCGCCGACCTGCAGCGCGGCCCAAATTCCACGCGCCAAAAGCAGCGGCAGGCACGACAGCGGAACCGCGACCCAGGCCAGCGACGGCGGGTAGGGGCCGTGCACGCGATGTCCGCGCGCGGGATCGAACCACGGATCCTGGCCGGCCAGGAAGCGCGCGCCGAACGCGCGGTTGAGCTCCATCACGCCGCCTTCCTTGCGCAGCGCGCGGGCCAGCATGAAGACGGCGAGCGCGATCGCGAGGTACCCCAGCCAGCGGCCGAGTCGTTCGCGCCGCTCTGGATCCGACGGGAAAAGTGCTTTCAACCCGCGCATCCTGTGCGCGGCGCGGTCGCTCTGGAAGAGCCTTGCTTTGTATCCTGCCGGGCGCGTGTCCTTCGCCCAGGTTTTTCCGCGCCCGCGAGTCCATCGCGCCCTGACCTTCGCCGTGCTCGGATTTTGCGCCTGGCTGGCGATCCGCGGGACGCTGAAGGGCCTGCGGCCGGGCGGCAACGACTTCACGATCTACTACGACGCCGCTCGCGCGCTGCTCGCCGGCCGGGATCCGATCCTGGTGTACGGTTCGATCTATCCGCCGAGCTTCGACGTCGCGCTCGTGCCCTTCGGCGCGCTGCCCTACCTGCCCGCACTCTGCCTGTGGCAGAGCCTTTCCTTCCTGGCCTTGATCTGGGGTTGGCGGCGTTCCCTGGAAATGCTCGGTCCAGCGCTGCACGAGCGGCCTTACGTGCCCTGGCTCGCGCTGCTGGCGGTCGCGCGCCTGGCCGATTCGAACTTCTCTTATGGACAGGTCAACACGATCACCTTCGCGCTCGTGGCCGAAGCCGTGTACCGATTCCGCGGCGCGTGTCTTGGACTTGGCGCGCTCGCGATCGGCGCCGGCGCGGCACTCAAGGTCCTGCCGGGATTGCTTTGCGTCTGGCTCGTCTTTCGCGGCGCGTGGCGCACGCTGGCGGCGAGCGTGTTGGCCATTGCGATCCTGACGCTCGTGCCTCCGCTCGTCGCCATGGGGCCGGCCCGCGCGGCGCGCTCCTTCGAGAATTGGCTGACGATCGTTTTCGAACCGGTCAGCCGCGGCGGCGAAAAGCTGCTCGAGGCGCGCGAATATATTCCGGGGCAAAGCCTGACCGCGGCTTGCTATCGGACGTTCAGCGCAACGCCCGCGACCTCCGCCGGAAAGGTCGGACCGCGCGCGAACCTGTTCGATTGGCCGCTCGAGACCACGCACCGAGTCGTGCTCGCGCTTTCGGGCCTGCATCTTGCGGCTTGGGCGCTGACCGTCTTTCGCCGGCGAAAGGCCGCTGTCAGCGCCGCCTTGGACCCGCGCTTCTCGATCGAAGCCGGCCTGTCGATCGCGATGATCCTGCTGCTCGGTCCCGTGGTCTCGAAGGCGCACATGGTCTGGTTGCTCCTGCCCTACGTCGTCCTGCTCGGACTTCCGACCGCCCTGCGCGGCTGGCGACGGGTGCTGC
>JANMRV010000792.1:0-8203 GCA_031388685.1 Planctomycetota bacterium | reverse complement strand
TGCGCAAGCTGACCGCCGCGGCCATGTAGAGCTTGTTGTCGCGCACGCCATCCGCGGACTCCTGACGCTTCTGTTCGAAGCACTTGTCGAGACTCTTGGCGATCAGCGCGCGATCCTTCGGTCCCGATTTCTCGAACTCCTGCACGAGGCCATCGATCACCGCAATCGCCTCGGTGTCCTCCTTGCCGCGCTTTCCGATGTGGCCGGAGAGCTTGTCCGTGGCGTCCTTGATCTCGACGCGGTTGTCCGGATTGGTGTTGGGCGTCGGTTGTTGCGCCGCCGCGAGTTGGGCCTCCCCGAGACCGATTGCTCCCGTCTGGGGTTGCGGGCAAAGCAGCAGGCTGGCGCAAAAAATCCAATGGTGCATGGCGGACCGTTCTTTTCGAGATGTCGCGGAGGTGCCCTACGCGGGCAGTAGTCGATGCTTAACCGTACGCAGCAGGTCAGCGCGGCGAAAGTGCGCTCGCGGATCGTCTGCCGATCCGAGCGACCCATTCCCCGCCCGCAGGCCAGTTACTAGCGCCCAAGTATCGGGTTTCTACAGGACTCAACCCAGCGCGCCGGGGCCGGTTGCCAGAAATCCCGACGCGCCCCCGGAATGCGTTTCCAGCGCGGCGAACATGCCGGCGGCCTTGGCCAGGGTCTCGCGCTCCTCGGCGGCAGGCTCGGAAGGCCAGGTGATGCCCCCACCGACGCGGAAGGACAGTTCGCCGCCCCGCTCAGCCCTCCACAAAAAGGTTCGGATCAGGATATTGAAGGCCGCGCGCCCGCGCAGGTCGACGAAGCCCAGCGAGCCGCAGAAGAAGCCGCGGCCCTCGCCCTCGAGTTGCGCGATGTGCGCCATCGCGGCCAGTTTGGGCGCACCCGTGATCGATCCGCCCGGGAACAGCGCCGCGAGCACGTCGAACGCATCCAGGCCGGGCCGCAGCGTCGCAAGGACATCCGCCATCAGGTGGTGCACACGCGCGTAACTTCTCAAGGTCGGCCAACCCTCGACGTGCACGCCGCCTGGAAGGGCGCAACGGCCCAGATCGTTGCGTTCGAGGTCGACGATCATGGCCAGTTCCGCCAGGTCCTTCTCGCTATCGAGCAGCGCCTTTGCACGCTGCGCGTCCAGGACGGGATCCGGCGAACGCTCGATCGTGCCCTTGATCGGCCGGGTGCGCGCGACACCGTCGGCGTACTCGAAGAACAACTCGGGCGAGGCCGAGAGCAGCGCTCCCGCGGGCTCGAAGCCGTCCTGCACGTCCCAGCGCGCGAAACCCATGTACGGCGCCGGATTGGCGGCGCGCAGGCGCGCGTACCACGTTTGAGGCGGCCCTTCGACCTGCGCGCTGAAGCGATGGGCCAGATTGGCCTGATAGAGATCGCCGCGGCTGATCGACTGCCTGAGCGACTCGATGCGCTGCATGTGGACGTCCGGCGGCGTGTGCCGAAAAGCGGGCTGCGCGAACGTGTGTGGAGTCGTGAGCGTCGCGCCAAGTTCGCTTTCGATCCGCCGTCGTCGCGCGTCGAGGTCTGGACGTCCGTCACCGGGCTCTTCGCCGAGAACCAACCATGTTCGCTTGTCCACTTCGTCGCGAACGACGAAGTCGACGTACAAGCCGCCGACGAACAAGGGCTGTTTCCAGGGCTCGGCGCGACAGGCGACTTTGCGTTCGCCCGCGGCGCCGAGGTCGTAGGCGAGAGCGCAAAGCAGGCCGCCGTGGAACGGTCCTGGAATTTCATCGCCGGCTTCCGGACGCAACGTCGATAGGAACGCGCGCAACCCGTCGATCGTCGGGCTTCCCTTCGGTTCGTGCGGCAGCGGATCGAAGGCCAGCAAGCTCGCACGCCGCGGCTCCCCCGCCGCGCTGTCGAGCAGGATCGGCAATCGATGTGCGCTGAGTTTCTGCAGCGCGAGCGCCGGCTCGAGATCGCGGCAAAGCTCGAAGACCCGGGCGCGGAAACGAAAGCGCGCCGCCATTTCGATTACGCGGCCCGGTGGGCGAAACTGGCGCCGTAGCGCCGCTTGTACAGCGCCGCCACGATCATGGCGACGAGCAGCACGCCCGCGGCCGCGAAGAACGGCGCCTGCGGTCCGAAGTGCTTGAAGACGACGCCCGCGAGCGGCGGTCCGCTCATGCGCGCCAGGCTCGAGATGGATTGATTGATGCCGAGGAACGAACCCTGCTCCTCGATCGGGCTCGCGCGCGAGACCAGCCCGATCAGAGCGGGATTGTTCAAGCCAAAGCCGACCGGCAGCAGGATGCAGCCGGCCATGACCACACTCCAATTCTCGAGCATGCCGCCGAGTCCGACGACGGCCAGGGCGAGGCCGAGGAAAAACGGGCCGGCGACCGTGAGCGTCGGCTCGCCGAAACGCGGCACGAGCCTGCGAATCAGTCCGCCTTGGATCAACGCCGAAATGACTCCGATGCCGGCGAGATAGCGGCCCGCGATCGGCGCCGCCTTCATGATGTCGTCGAGGGTCGCATGGTCGAGGCCCTGTTGCAGGCCGAAGATCGCTGGAAAGCGCGCGAGACCAAAGCGCGTGAACATCGCTTCGAACGCGCCGAAGGCCGCGACCGAAAGGAAGGTCAGCAACATCAGGGTCGAAAGGCGTGGATCGCCGAGCGCGCGCTTCATCTGCGAAGTTCCAAAAACTCGTGAGCCCCCGCCGTGGCGCGCAGGTTCGGGCAAGCGCAGGTAGCCGAACAGCGCCGCGCAAATCGAGAGTCCCGCCGCGAAGAAGCCGGGAGCCGCGGGCGAGATGCTGGTCAACTCGCCGCCGAACAGCGGCCCGAGCGTAAAACCCAATCCGAACGCGGCTCCGATCAGCCCCATGCCCTTGGCGCGATTTTCCGGCGTGGTCACGTCGGCGATGTAGGCCTGCGCGGTCGAGATATTGGCGCCGAAGAAACCCGCCAGCAATCGCGACGCGAACAGCATCGGCATCGAGTGCGCGTAGGCGAAAAGGACGTAAGACCCGGCCGTGCCCAGCAGACCGCCGATCAGAACCGGCCGCCGCCCGATGCGATCGGAGAGCCGGCCCCACATCGGCGCGAACAGGAACTGCATCCCCGAAAAGCAGGAGAAAAGCAGGCCCAACGTGATCTCATCCGCCCCGTAGGCCTTGCTGTACACCGGCAGCAGCGGCAGCACGATCCCAAAGCCAAGCAAGTCGATGAAGACCGTCAGGAAGATGAACAGCAGCGGGGAACGCCCCGCCCCGGCCGCTTTGGAGGTCGTCATTGGCCGGGGAGTCTAGCCTGTGCCGGGCGCGTACAGGCACGGCCTGTCCCCCCAACGGGCCGGTCGCGGCAGGGTCTTTGGCTTGCGACTTGCCTCGCCGGTGCCGCAGGACCGATAAGGGTCTCGCCATGAACATGAAACAAAGCCTTGTCGTACTAGGAACCGCGGCCCTGTGTGGATTTGCGCTTGCTCAAACTCCGCCCATTCCGACGAGCGTCGACAGGCTCGACGCGCTGGAGAAGCAAGTCGCCGCGCTGCGCACGCAGGTCGTGGCCGAGCATCAGGCGGCCAGGGACGAAATCGCAGCGCTGCGCAAGGAACTTGCCGAGGCCAGTGCGCTGACCACTCAGGTCAGCACGTGGGCCTCGAACCAGGCCACAGGCGCCGCGGAACTCGCCGTCGTGCTCGACGATTCCGATCAAAAGGGCTTCACCTTCGGCATCAATCCCGAGTCGCGCATCGCGCTGCTCGCCGGCTGGCGCGCGTTCGCCGCCGGACTGCAGAAGGACGCGCCCAAGCCGCCGGCAGCCAAGGATGCCGTGGCGACGAAGGGCGCGAAGACGACCCCGCGCAAGAACCCATAGCGCGTGAAGCGCTTCCCGCCGACCACGCCAATCGGTACACCATCGAAGGCAAGCATGGTCCGGCGCAGATTCACTCCCAGAGAGGCCAATCGCACGCTGCCGTTGGTGCGGCGCATCGTCGAAGACCTGGTCTGTTACGGCCGCGAGTTGCAGAAGCTTTCGCAGCGGCCCGATCAAGCCGGAGCGCGCGAGCGCAGCGGCGAACTCGACGCGCGCATCCGCGATCTGCAGCAGGAACTCGGACGCGTCGGCTGCGCGTACAAGGATTGGGGCTTCGAGTTGGGTCTGGTCGACTTCCCCGCTGAAATTGCCGGCGAAAGTGTGCTCCTGTGCTGGCGCAGCGACGAGCCCTCGGTGGTCTGGTACCACACCAGCGACGGCGGATTCGCCGGCCGCCAGCCGATCCCCGAGGAACTGCTCGACTGACAGCTGAGTCCGCGCCGGCCCTTGTTCTCGGCGCGACGAGTCTCGACAATCGCCGGCATGAGGCGCTTGTCATCGCCCTTCCTGCGCGGAGGCAATCTTCGCGACAGTCTGGGCACCACGCTCAACGGATTGCTCGAACGCCTTTCGCCAGACGAGCGCAGCGCGATCCGCGAGGCCGTACGCGCCGATGCTTTGGCGCGCGGCATCGTCTACTACGACGACGACAACCAGCCCAAGCCGACCCCGGTCCTGCTGCGGCCGCGCGTGCTCGGCGGCAATCAGCGCGCCTACCTGCACCGCGTGACGCGCATCCTCGAGCATGCCTACATGAAGCTGCTCGCGCTGTGGCAACGCGACGCCACGGTGCGCGAAATCCTGCCGCTGAACGAACGCGAGGAACGCTGGATCCGCGAATTGCACGATCCCGCGACGCAAGTCGAGGTCTTTTTCGGACGCTTCGACGCCTCGACGGATTTCGGCTCGCACGATTGGCTGAAGAGCACGCAGTTCTTCGAGTTCAATCCGCTGGGCGCCGGCGGCACGTATGTGGCCCCGACCGTCGACGACATCATCCTGCGGCACGTGGCGCCCGCACTGCGGCGCATCGCGCCGACGTTGCTCCTTGAAAGCAACGACGATCCGCGGCGCGTACTACTCGAAGTCATGGCCGACCACGCGCGCCATCTACGGCTCAAACGCTTCAACATCGCGCTGTGCCAGTACAAGGGTCTCGACGGCGGAGTCGAGGAGTTCCCCCAAAACGTGGAATTCCTGCGCAGCCTGGGACTGAACGTCTGGCACGCCGATCCGCGCGAGATTCGCGTCGTGAACGGCGAGATGTTCTACGAGGACCATCCGATCGACCTCATCTACCGAGATCACGAGATCAACGATCTCGAGGCGAAAGAAGCGGCCGGCGACGACCTCAGCGGCATGCGCCACGCGCTGCGCACGGGCCGCTGCATTTCCTCGCTGGCCGGCGAGTTCGACCACAAGAGCGTGTTCGAGCTGTTCACGACGCCTGGGCTTTCCGCGCACTTCAGCGCCATCGAGCGGCGCGTCTTCCGCCAGCACATTCCCTGGACCCGGCGTGTGATCCAAGGCCCCACGACCGATCCGGCGGGCGATCCCGTGGATCTGCTGCCCTGGCTTGGCGCCAACCGCGCGCGCATCGTGCTCAAGCCCAACCGCAGTTACGGCGGCGAGGGAATCCTGCTCGGTCGCGAGCTGAAGGACGGCGAGTACGCGAGCGCGTTGGAGCTCGCGCTCGCCGCGCCGGGGACCTGGGTCGCGCAGGCCTACTCGCCGGTGGCCGAAAAGGACTTCCCGCTGATCGACGAGCAGGGCGGCATAACGCTCGCGGAATATTTCAGCGTGCTGGGCCTGTTCGCGAGCGAGCAGCGCCTCGGCATCCTGGGCAGGGCCTCGCGAAAAAAAGTCGTGAACGTCGCCCTGGACGGTGGCCTGGTGGCCGTCCTGAGGCTGCTTTGAGCTGATCCGCGCGCCCGGCTCAACGTGATCTTCAGCGCGGCTGGAACATCGCGCCTCCCGCGTGGAAGCCAGCGCGCCGGCCGGGGCGTCGCGCGCGACGCCGCGCGGCCGTCCCGCCACAACTTTCCGCGCCAGCAAGGCTCCAACTTGGCGACTGTTCCCCCGCGACGAAGAGTTTCTCGGCCTGCTCGACGAGTCGGCCGCGCGCCTTGTCGGGGCCGCCAAGGCCTACCGGGCTCTGCTCGACCAGCCGCGCATTTTTGCGAGAACGCGCGCAAGCTGAAGGAACTCGAACACCAGACGGACTAGGCTCACGCACCGGACCCTTTGGAAGCTCCACAAGAGTCTCGGCACGCCGATCGATCGCGGGGACAGCTGTACGCTGATCACGCGCCTCGATGACGTGATCGGCGACAACGACGCAGCAGCCTGGCGCTTCGTGATGTTCCCGATCGATCATCTGCCCGAGGCGCGGAGGCAAAGGGCGGGTGCGACCCGCCGGCTTTCGGCTGTGCGCTGGGCCCTGGGCTCGACGATCGTGATGGCCTGGATGTTCGCCATGAGCGTGTCCGCGGCCATCGCCGCGATCGTGCGTGGGGTACTGCGACTCTCGGGGATGAGCGGAATGGCACACGGCTGAGGCCAGCTGGAACTACCATGCTGGACATGGGCCGCGTTCCTGCTGCACTGTCCAACTGCGTTGCGCTCCACGCCGGACGATTTCTCACCGAGCTGGCCGCCGGCCGCGGCGTGTCACCGCACACCTTGCGCGCCTACCGCGGCGACCTGAAGGAACTGCAGGCCTTCCTGGCCACGAGCGGCATCGACGACATCAAGGCCGTCGGGCCGCGTGTGCTGCGCGCGTACTTGATGGAGCTCGACGAACGCGGCCTCGCGCGCACCTCGGTGCAGCGAAAACTATCGGCGGTGCGCTCTTTTTTTCAATCGCTCGTCGAACAGGGCCTGGTCGCTACGCATCCGGCGACCGGTTTGCGCCAAGCGCGCGGCTCGCGGTCGCTTCCGGCGCAACTCTCGAAGGAAGAAGTGAGCGCGCTGCTGGGCGCGCCCGATGAAACGACGGCCGCAGGCCGTCGCGATCGCGCGATCCTCGAGTTGATGTACTCGGCCGGCACGCGCGCGGCGGAAACCGTGGGCCTGAATCACGCCGACGTGGATCTGCACCGCGGCATCGCCCGACTGCGCGGCAAGGGAAGGAAACAGCGGCTCGCGCCGCTGGGCACGTACGCACTGGCGAGCCTGCAGACCTATCTATCCGATCCTCGACGGCCGCGGCCTGGCATGCGCGCCGGCGATGCCTTGTTCCTCAGTTTGAAGGGCACGCGGCTCACGACGCGCTCCTTGCAACGCATCGTGGCCGCGGCGCTCTCGAGAGCGGGCGTGCTGCGGCCGGCGACGCCGCACACGCTGCGCCACTGTTTCGCGACGCACCTGCTCGATGCCGGCGCCGACTTGCGCTCGGTACAGGAGCTCTTGGGACACGCGCATCTTGCGACGACGCAGATCTACACGCACGTGTCGATCGAAAACCTGCGACGCATCTACGAACGCGCGCACCCGCGCGCGAGCTGAAGCCAAGGAAGACGAACTTGACCCTGCTCGAAGTCTGCATCGACTCGCGCGAGACGCTCGCGGCAGCGCTGGCCTCGGGCGCAGGCCGCCTGGAAGTGTGCTCGCGTCTGGACCTGGGAGGTCTCACGCCGACCTTCGACTTGCTCGAGGAGTCGCTGCGCGCGGCGAAACCGCTCGGCATGCGGGTCCACGCCATGGTGCGCTCGCGCGCCAACACGCGCTTCTGTCCTACCGCTGCGGAGTTCTCCGAGCTCTGCACCGATCTCATGCGCGTTCGGGAACAGGGCGCGCACGGCGCCGTGTTCGGCCTCTTGACAGCGGAGGGTAGCGTCGACCGCGAGCGCACGCGCGATCTGGTCTATCGCGCGCGGCCCCTGGAAGTGACCTTCCATCGGGCCTTCGACCGCGTGCGCGATCCGCGCGCCGAACTCGAAGTCTTGATCGGCCTAGGGATCGAGCGCGTACTGACCTCGGGTGGCGCGGCTTGTGTGCCCGAGGGACTCGAAACGCTGCGCGCGCTAGTCAAGCAAGCGCGCGGCCGGATCGTGATCCTGCCCGGCGGCGGGGTGCGCGAGCACAACGCCGCCGAAATCCTCGCGCGCACGGGCGCGAGCGAATTGCACGGCTCGCAACCGTTCCAGCTGCCCGCGCGGGACTGACTCAGGCGAACTTCGTCACGCCCGGAACGGCAATCTCCGGAGCAGGAATCTTCGACCAGGAGTATTCCTTCGGGCTGAGATCCTCGCCCGAATTCAGCGCCTGCTCCAACGTGATCGTCTGGCCGGTGTAGGCGGCCATGCGCGCCATGATCGCCATCAAGGTCGAGTGCGCCACTTCCTCGCTTTGGACCCCGTGATCTCGAGGGACTGAAGGAGAGA
>JANMRV010000761.1:0-1537 GCA_031388685.1 Planctomycetota bacterium | reverse complement strand
GGCGCAAGGCGCTTGCACTCTATGTCGAGACGCGCGCTCGCCACTTCGTTTGCAGCGGCGAGTTCGCGTGCGGCCTTGGCCTCGTCCTGTGCGTGCGAGAGACTCGCATTCAGTTTGGCGATCGTGCCCTCGTGTTCCGTCAGCCGGTTGCGCAGCAGCTTGATCTCGGCCACTTCCTTGGCAATTTTTTCGTTCTCGCGTTTTGCGACGCTGAGTTCTTCCTTGAGACCCGTCTGCGCGACAAGTGCGATCTCGAGGCGCCGCTCCAACTGGACACGCGCGCTAGCCGCGGATTCGGACTGTCCCTTGGCGGCTTCGAGCGCCTGGGCCGCGGCGGCGGAATTCTTGCGTTCCTCCTCGAGTGCAAGCTTCAACTCGCGTTCGCGCGCCGCCTGGGAAGCGCGCAGCTCCATCAAGGATCGTTGTGTCTCTGCCAGCGTGCGCGCGCTCTCGGAGAGCTGACTCTCGAGTTGTGCCTGGCGCGATTTTTCCGTACGCAAGGTCTGCTCGCCGGCGCGCATGCTCTCTTCGAGTTGCCGCGAGCGTTCGAGCGCTTCGGCGTGGCGAGCGCGATGTTCCGCGGACTCTTTCTCCAGGCGCGTGGCCAGGCGCGAGACCTCGACTCCGCTGGCGTGCACTGCTTCGGGTTCGACCGCCGCGCTGTCGCTGCGCAAGCGCCAGACATCGTCGAGGTCGAGCGCGGCCTGAGCTTCACCGGCGCGCACGACCGTGTGGATTTTCACGCCGGCGGCGGCCGCTCTGCGCTTGAGTTCAGCTTCGTCCACCCCGACTGCGGCGGCGGCTGCCCGCAGGCGAACCAGGGTGCCCGGTTCGGTCGGAGGAGCGGTTGCGGGGCGGGTGGTCGAAGCTGAAGACAAAGGTGTGCGCGCCATGGGCACCTAGGATAGCGGCGACGCGCCATCTCGCTATCGCCGAGAGTCGCGAAGCAAGCCAAACTCCACGATTCCACGCACCAGGCTCCGGTCGCGCGGAGGGACTGGCGTGTCTCGACGTCGCGTTAGAATCAAGCGGCATGGAAGCCGCCGCCGAATTCTTCGCCGCCCTGGACCGGGCCGACCTCGCAGGCCTCGAGCGGTTGCTCCGCGCCTCACCTCGGTTGATCCGTTCGAAGCTGCACGGCGCCACGGCGCTGCATCGGGCAGCGGCGCGCGGGGATCCGGCGGTGATCGAATACCTGATCGAACGTGGGGCGGCAATCGAGGAGCCCGACGAGTTGGGTGCAACAGCCCTGTCCTGGGCCACGGAGGAGGCGCAGGACGCGGCCGTCGACGTGCTGCTCGCGCGCGGCGCCCGGCCGCGTGCCGTCGATTTGGCTGCCCGCGGATGCCACGTGGAGCTGGGCAGGCTACTCGACGATGCTCCCTGGATGCTTGCCGAGCCAAGCTCCCAGGGCAGCGCTCTGCAGGCTGCGCTGCATCGCGGCCGAATCGAAGCAGCGCGGCTCTTGATCGCGCGTGGAGCCGATCTGCAGGTGCGCGACGAGCAGGGGCTGACGGCGCTCGAGCTGGCGCGCAGG
>JANMRV010000698.1:0-20997 GCA_031388685.1 Planctomycetota bacterium | reverse complement strand
TCGTTCTCCGCCCATCGCCGCCTCCCCCACCAGGCTTATCTGCGCGCCTTCGATCGCAGCGAGAATCCGTCCGAGGACGACTACGCGAACAGTCTCTACTACGACCCGATCCTCAAGTACCGCGTCGGTTCGCTGGTGCACGATCTGCAGGCCGCGAACATCGACATCTGGTTCGGACTGACGCTCGGAGTGCGCGGGACGATGGACTACGACCCAGAAACGATCGCGCGCTTGCGCAGCCTCGGGTACCTCGGAAAGTAGCTACGGCGTGTAGCGGTAGAGCTGCAAGTCGTATTCGAGCGTCGGCTGCGCGCGGAATTTCAGCGCGCGGCGCGGAGCGAAGTCGTCCAGCAAACGGATGTCGGACGGATCGAAAGGCACGCTCTGCACGAGCACGAGCTTGTCGCCGAAGCGCGCTGCATTTTCCTGCGTGGCCTTGGTGCGCGCGGCGTAGATCCCGGTGACCACGAACACCGTCTCGCGCGCAGCCTCCAGCGTCGCGCCAAGCTCGCGACCGGTGATGCTCTCGAACGCCGGACGTCCGGAAATATGCAGGTAGTAGGCCAGACTCGGTTCACCCAGCACGATCACGCGGCTGCCGACCGGAATCTTCTCCTGCAGCGCGGTTGCGGCGAGCTTCTGGCTCTGACCAGCTCGCCATGGATGGCTCGGATCCAGGATGAACAGGCTCGCCGCGCCGACGATCAGCGCGACAACGGCCGTGAGCGACGCGCCATGGACCGGACCCGTTTGTGTCGACAGGCGCTCGACACGCCATGCGATCCACGCGCCACCGGCGAGGCATGCCGCGATCGTGAACGGCAGCACCAAACGCGCATAGGGATGGTAGAGCGGCGTCAGGATGAACCAGACGAGCATCCAGACCACCAGGACCGTCGTACGCAAATTGCGCTCTTTGCCCAGAAGGCGCGGAAGCGCGAGTGCACAGAGCACGCACGCCGTCCCCGCGATGCCGACCGTCAGCGCACACACTCCGACGAGTCCAATCGTGGCCGCCAACGATCGCGACAGCGGATAGCGCGCTCGCGCCGCGAGCATGGCCACGAGGAATGCGACGACCGCTCCCGCGCGGCTGAAGGGACCTTCGAAATACAACTGGTGCAGGCCCTGGCGCAGCAGGTTGTCGATCCACGCGCCGTCGAGCATCGTCTTCTGATACTCCATCAGACCGCGATAACCGCCCGGCTGGCCTTCGACGTACAGCGCCCACGGGACATAACACGCGGCCGCGACGAACGCGGACACGCACCACAGTCCGAGCAAGCGCAGTCCGTCGCGACCCTGTCCGAGCAAGGTCTCCCACAGCGCCGGAATCAGGCTGGCTCCGGCCATTGCCAGCGCCAGCCAACCGTGATACTTCGTGTTCCAGGCCACGCCGACCGCGAGGCCGGCGAGCAAGGCAAGTTTCAGGCTTCGACGTTCGAGCGCTTCGATCAGCGCAAAGATCGCGAGCAGGAAGAACAACGCGAAGGTCACATCGGTCAAGCCCGTGCGCGAAAGCATCACGTGGTATTCGTTGAAACCGAGCAAGGCCGCGGCCGCGAGCCCCGCTGCCCTGCCGAACCAGGCGCGGCCGATCCACCACAGCGCTGCGACTGTCAGCGTGCCGAGCGCGACATTGAGCGCGATCGCCGCGGCGTCAGTCTGCAGGCCAAAAATTTTCGCAGCCGTTCCGATGAGCGTAAAAAAGACCGGCGGCGAAAAACGGAACTCGCCGGGGAACAATTGCAGCGGTGCACTCGGATCGGCGATGCCGATCGCACTGAACGCGTAGACGCCTTCGTCGAAATGATCGATGCCTTGCGCGAGCGCGTTCCAGGCGCGCAGCACGAGCGCGCAAAGAAGCAGCGCGAACAGCACCAGTTCCGCCCTTCCCGGACGCTTCGCTTCCACCTTCGACATCACTGGTATTCGAAAAGTACCCCGTGTCGGGCGCGTTGCAGCACGGCAAGCCCGGGGATCTGCTCAAATTCCTGCGGGCCGCGCTTCTGTGCGACATAAACGAACTTCACGCCTGCGCTGCGCAAGAACTCCGCGCGCTGCTCCGGCTGGCCGGCGAAAAACTGCTCGGCCATGGCGCTCTTCTTGTCGAACTGGACCGTCAGGAAGAAGTGGCCGTTGTAGTTCTTGGCCGGACTTTCGGGCGCGAGCCAGCGATAGTCCATGTAGTCGGCGAGCAACACGTCGTTCGGCTTGGCCCTGCTCTTCAAAAGCTCGATCGTCGCGCGGTGTTCCGCATCGAGAAAGGTGGTCGATGCACGCGCGTCGAACTCCGTCGCTTTCCAAAGCCGCCTGACTTCGTAGGCCGGCGCCACACCGAGCAAGAAGATCACGAGCGCCGCGCCAAGTGCGCTGACGCGCTCGCGCCGCGCGAAGTAGCTCGCTCCAGCGATGATGCAGATCGGAATCTGCATCGTCATCGGCGCGCGATCGGCGTAGGGGTAATAAGGACCTGACAGGCTGAGCAGCGCACAGCCAAGTCCCCAGCCGAGCAGGAAGCAGCTCTCGAGGTTGCTCGCGCGCCACCAGACCGCGAATCCCGCGACGATCAAGAACCACGCAACGGGGAACGCGAGCACCAGACTCGCGAAAGGCGCTTCGGGCGGCAGCCAATCGGGAAGCGGCAGGCCCGACGAGCGGTAGATCGTGAGCAACACCGCGAGACAAATCGTCATCGCCGAAAAGCAGGCGACCGTCGTCCACACGGCCGCGCGCACGTGAAGTCCCCTGCGCCAGCAGAAGAAAGTGATCATCGCGAAGACCGCGAACAACGTGAACGCTTCGTAGACGTGCAACACGGTCAACGCTGCGCAAATCCCGGCGGCGAGGATGGCTCGCCACGCGCTGAAGCGCAAAATCGCGAAATAGAACGCCAGCAGCGCGCCGACGGTCGCGAGCCACAACAGGAGAAAGTGCGTGTCGAACAGCACCTTGAACAGGTAGTGGCTGCGGTACGACTCGAAGATCGGCGCTCCGTTCACGGCGCCGACGACTTTGCCGAGCATGCCGCTCTCGCGGATTGCGCTGACCTGGTTCAGCAGCTTGAGGTGCGCGCCCAGTCCGCCGCCGCAAAGAATCGCGAGCGACACCCACCACATACCGCGGCCGCCCGGCAGGAAATAACGCGCGGTCAGGAAGACGAGCAACGCGAGCAGGAAAGCGAAAAGCGCTCCCGAATAGGAATACACGTCCTCGGGCAACACGCCCATCGTCCGCGCGAGCGCGCCGATCCCCCAATAGAAGACGACCGGCAGATAGGGTGTACTCGGCTCCGCGGTGAATCGGTTGTCGACCAGCGGTCCGGAGTCCGCGGACTGGCGCATCCAGGTCCGGTACTGCATGTAATCCGGCGAGACGGTCACGTTCCCGGTGAACTCGTACCCCGCGGGCGTCTGCGAGGCCGCGTGCCAGACCGGGAACATGTGGATCAGCGCCGCGAGCAGGGCAACGATCCATACGGCGACAGGCAGTGGCGCGAAAAAGCGCCGCGCCTCATCCGTCGACAAATTCGCGTTCACGAGTACGGGCTCGTGCATGGGTCGAACAAGCTACTGTCCGCACCAGTTCGAAGACAGCGCGGAGCGAGACCGGCTGGCGCCATGATCCGGTGCAGTCCGCACTCGGAGGGAACCGGTGCCTGGCACCGTAGCGCCGGTACCGATGATCCCGCCCACTCGGCGCCTGGCACCGTACATTGCCGGGGTAGACTTCCTGCAAGGCCCCGCGGGCCACGATTTCCTGGGCGAAGTGCCCCCGTGCACCACCTTTTCCACAGGCAGATCACCGCGCTTCTTGCGCACCACACCGATTTCTCCCACGGCCGCCACCGCACCCCCAGATTGACAGAATTCCCCCCCGCGTCGAAGATCCTGGATTGAACAGCTCCCACCGCCCAATCCCGGTGCTCCGCGTCCAACCGAGGCCGGGACCGCAGGGACACGCACTCTCAGCGCGCCAACCCGTTTCCTTAATATGCGTTTCCTTCCGCTGATCGGTCTCTTCGCGGCGTCCCTCGCCCTGTCCACGCCTGCCTCGGCTCAGAATCTGGGCACGGTCCGCGTCGCTTCGGGCCTGAGTTCCCCGCTCGGGGCGACGGCACCGATCGGCGATGCCCAGCGCATGTTCATTCTCGAGCGGACCACCGGAAAGATTCGCGTCCTCAAGAATGGCGTCCTGCTGGCGACTCCGTTCCTGAACGTCCACCCGAAGATCAAGTCCACGTTTTATGACCAAGGCCTGCGCGGACTCGCCTTCCATCCCAACTACACGAACAACGGCTTCTTCTACGTCAGCTACACCAACCTGATCGGCGACCTTGTCGTCGAGCGCTACAGCGTTTCCGCCGGCAACGCCGACGTCGCCAGCCCGACTTCCGGCCTGATCATCCTTGGCCCGATCGCCCATCCCGAGACGGATCACAACGGCGGATGTCTGCGTTTCGGTCCCGACGGAATGCTGTACATCGCCACGGGCGACGGCGGCTCGACGCAACCTAGTTCGAGCGCGAACGGCCAGCTCGGCACCACGCTGCTCGGCAAGATGTTGCGTCTGGACGTCGACATCCCGGCGCCCTACATCCCGCCGACGAATCCGTACGTGAACGACCCGAACGTGCTCGACGAGATCTGGGCCATCGGCCTGCGCCATCCCTGGCAGTTCAGCTTCGATCGCGACCAGGGCGACATGTACATCGGCGACGTCGGCAACAACACACGCGAAGAGATCAACGTCGAGCCCGCGCCTTCCGCGGGCGGCAAGAATTACGGTTGGCGTTGCATGGAGGGTTTCAACTGCACGGGCGACAGCGGTTGCACGTGCAACGCGCCGAACTTGACCTTGCCGGTGACGGATTATTCGCACAGTTTCGGCTGCGCGGTCATCGGCGGGTTCGTGTATCGCGGCTGCAACATCCCGCAGCTCGCGGGCCAGTACATCTTCGGCGACAACTGCACCGCGCGCGTCTACAGCTTCACGTACAACCGCTCGCTCGGAAATATCGGACCGATCATCGAGCGCACTTCCGCCCTGGCGCCGGGCGGAGGGCTCTCGATCAACTCGATCAGCGCCTTCGGCGAGGACGGACTCGGGGAACTCTACATCATCGATTACTTCGGTACGGGCGGAGCGAACGGCGGTCAGGTCTTCAAGATCGTCAACCTGGATCCGCTGATCGACTGCAACGGCAACTTGGTCGCGGATTCTTGCGACATCGCCCTGGGGACTTCGCCCGACGCGAACGGCAACGGAATTCCCGACGAGTGCGATTGTCGGGCGCCGGTGAGCTACTGCACGCCGAAAGTGAATTCACTGGGGTGCACGCCGTCGATCGGGTTCAGCGGCACGCCGAGCGCGAGCGCGGGCTCCGGCTTCACGATCACGGCGAGCAACGTGATCAACAACAAGCCCGGCCTGCTCTTGTACGGCAACAACGGTCGAGCCGCGGTCCTTTTCCAGGCAGGGCTGCGTTGCGTGAACACTCCGCTGAAACGCTCGACGCCGCTCAATTCTGGCGGCAATGCTCCGCCGAACGATTGCTCGGGTGTCTACTCGATCGACATGAACGCATTCGCGGTCGGTGCGCTCGGCGGAACTCCCGCCGCGTATCTGCAGGTCCCCGGTACCGTGATCAACGCGCAATCCTGGGGCCGCGACAACGGCTACACCGCGCCGAACAACACGACGTTGTCGAACGGTCTCGAATACACCATCTGTCCCTGAGACCGGCCGATACCAGGCTCCGGTCTAGCCCGTGCTCGGACGGAACTGGTGCCTGGCGCCGTACGGGCGCTATCTCTGATACGAGCGCGCCATTTCGCGCGTGGCGAAGCGCGAGAAGATCGCGGGCGAGAGGAAAGCGAGCGCTTCGTCGCCGGGCGCGTCGTGGGATTCCATGTCGTACGTGTACCAGGCTTCGATGGCCTTGATCACGCGCGAGTCGCGGGCGTCGAGTTCGACACTGCTGGACCAGGCAATCTGGCCCGTTTCGCAGGAGACGAGTTCGACCTGAGTCGCGAGATGCTGCGGCGTGTAGCAGCTCAGGTCGCGCACCGTGCCGACCAGGATCGCGTCGACGCTGAAACGCTTGGAAATTTCGAGCAACGTGCCCGAGGCATACCAGCCACGGCGATAGGGTTCGGCGCGCGGGATCTCGGCCAGATCATCGGCGGTGAGTTGAACGATCTCGAAGCCAACGCGCGCTGCAAGTTCGAGCGCCAAGCCGTTTTTGAGATCGTTCGCGCGCTCCGCGGACAGTTCGTTTCCTGTGAAGGGCACGATGGCAACACGCTGCAAGTGGTAGGTGGCAAAATCGGGTGCCGCCCGGGCGCGGGCCAGCGTGTCCTGCTCCCACACGCCGCCGTTGGTGATCGCACAGCCGGAGATGCAGCACAGCACGGCGAGCAGGAAAAGCGGGGCCCTCATCTAGTGATGCTCGTTCGTGTCGCCGCCGGGCTTGGTCGTGGGCTTGGCCACGGGCATGGAAACCGGTTCTGTCTTTTCGCGTGCACCGTTCGCAGACGTCGCCGGGGCTGCGGCGACAACCTTGGCAGGCAGCGAAATCGCCAGCTCCAGCCACTTCTTCTCGGCCTCCAGGCGCTTGATCTGGGCGGTCGTCAGTCGCGCGGCGAGTTCCAGATTCTGGCCGGCCAGGCCGACGCTGGCCTGCTCGGCGGACAGCACGCGCGATTCGAGTCCGTTGGCGCGCGCGACTTCGCGATCGAGTTGCTGGCGCAGCCGCGCAAGTTCGCTGTCGCGCGCGGAAACGGCCAGGCGCAGTTGGTCGCGCTCCTCGACCACGCGTTCGTAAAGCTCGAGGATCTTCGTGCGCGATCCTTCCTGGTTCTGGACTTCGCGGCGCGGCAAGTTCGCCGCAGCCGACGAGTTGCCTTGGCTGACGACCGAACCATCGCGCGCGTACAGCAGCGTTTCGCTTCCGCCCGTCGCGGAATTCGGCGCAGCAGCCGGGCCCGCCTCCGACGTTCCCCACTTCGTGGGCAGGGCGGAACAGGCGGCGAAGATGACGGAAACAAGCGCGAGGGCGCGGATCGTGTGGCGACTCATCGGACGTCCTCCTGAATGGAACTCTGGCCGTACTCGAATTCGATGACCGTGACCTCGCCGCAGGAACAGCGCACTTCAACGGCGTGAACGACGTCTTTTTCGCGCAGCAACTGCACGCTCTTCTTGCAGCGCGCTTGTGATTTGGCGCCGCTCACAGGGGCGCTGCGCGAGGGCAGGGCCGACGGCACGTCGCTCTCTGCATCGGCGACGCGCACGCGGTCGTGCTTGATGATCGTTTGCATGCTCGGGCGATTTTCAGGCGAGGACATCGATGGAAATGGGGCTCGTGGCCGGTGAATCCTGAGTGGGCGATTTGTCGGAGTCGGTGCCGTCGCGCCCCGGCTCCGTGGAGTGCTGGGCGTCGGACGACGGCTGGCGATGTTTCCCCGACCGACGTTCGGTGACCGGTGTCAGGTACACGCTTTCGATCGTGCCCAGGCGAATTTCGCTCACGCCTCGCCTCCGAGTTCGCGGTTCAAGCGATACAGGGCGCGCGTATGAATCTGGCTGACGCGCGATTCGGTGACGCCGAGGATCTCGGCGATCTCGCGCAGCATCAGTTCTTCCGCGTAGTACAGCGTGATCACCTGCTTGTCCTGTGCAGACAGGCGCCCGATCGCAAGTTCGAGACGCTCTTTGCTCTCGTTCCACTCCGCGCTGCCGAGCGGGCTCACGCAGTGCGGATCGGACAGCATCGCGGACAAACCGTCGCCGTCGCCCTCTTCCAAGGCTGTGCGGCCCGCGGTCTTCGCCGAGAGCAGGACTTCGTCGATTTCGTCGACGCTGAGCCCGAGTTCGCCGGCAAGTTGTTCGGTTGTCGGCGGCACTCCGTTGAGCTGTGCCATGCGCGCCACCGCGCGATCGACTTCGCGCACCTTCTCGCGCCGTCCGCGCGGCAAGAAGTCCTGTCGGCGCAGTTCGTCGAGGATCGCGCCGCGAATTTTCGGGTAGGCGTAGGTCGAGAACTTCAGGCCGCGGCCGACTTCGAAGCTGTCGGCGGCTGCGATCAGGCCCAGCATGCCGAAGCCCATCAGGTCGTCGCGATCGACGTTCGACGGCAGGTCGAGCGCCATGCGGCCGGAAATGTGACGCAAGAGCGGCACGTGATCGAGGATCAGCTTGTCGCGATCGACGTTCGTCGAGCGCACATATCCTTGGACGTCAGCCACGGGGGCCTCCGATGTTCAGCTGGCCCAGCGGGGCGAGGACACGCATTCGTTCAAGATTGCAGAGCTTCACTTGCGTTCCTTCTTCTCCGCGAGTCCGCGGTCGTTGGGGGCGGCGACCTTCGCGAGGTTCTCTTCGCGATCGCCCGCGCTCGACCAGACGAGCAGGCGAGTGAAGAGCTCGACGATCAGGGCGAGCGCCGCGAGCGTCGCGGCTCCGCGCATGCAGGCCACCCAAAGCGGGCAATGCTGGACGAGCGAGATCATCGCGACGCCCATGCCCGCGACCACGGCCGCGCGTCGACCGAAGTCAGTCCACGAGATCACGAGGCCCGGCGACATGGAGTTTTTTTCGACCATGTAGCGACTCAAGCCTTAAGCGCCGGTTTCATGGTTGGGAAGCTGGGGAACCAACGCCGCACGCGCTGGGACAGCCCGCGCAGACAGTGGTTTTCGAGGCATAGCGGGCGATCGAGGGCAAACGGACGCTGCGCCGCGATCGAGGCTCCCACCAGCGCGGAGCGCGGCAGCCAGCCGGCCAGGCGCGGCGAACGCACCAGGAAGCGCTCGCACACGCCGCGCAGCTTCGTCGCCAGGCCGTCGGCCTGGTCGGCGCTGTCGACCTGATTGAGGACCAATTCGGGCGTCGGCAGATCGAGGTTGTGCTCGCGCGCGTGAGCATCGATGGCCTTGATCAGGCCGTACGCGTCGGTCAGCGCCGCGGGATCGGGTGTCGTGACGATCATCACGCGGTCGGCGGCGGCGGCGAAGCCGAGCACGTCCTGACCGATGCCTGAAGCCGTGTCGCCGAGAATGATGTCGTAGTTTTTGGAGAGTTCTGCGAGCGTCTCCAGCACGCGCGCGCAGCGCTGTTCGTCGTCGCGCGCCCAGCAAAGTTCGCCGGACTCCGCGGCCAGCAAGTCGAAACCGCCGATGGCGCGAACGACACAGTCCCCGAGCGCGCGCTCGCCGGAAAGCGCATGCGCGATCGTTGTCGCAGGTTGCAGGCGCACGAAGACGTGCGCGTTGGCCAGCGCCAGGTCCAGGTCGGCGAGCAGCACGCGCTGGCCTTCACTGGCAAGTTGCACGGCCAGGTTGACGGCGAGCATCGTCTTGCCGACTCCGCCCTTGCCGCCGCTGACCAGCACGAAAGGCGCAGACAGCTTCACGGGCACGATCGCCGTCGCTTGCAGTGTCGCACTCATGCCAGCCTCCCGCGCAGGATCAGGTCCGCGCAACCGTCGGCCGTGGCGCGCGCGAGGTGTTCGCCGACGTTTTGGCCATTGCAAAGGAACAAGAGCCCGCCGCCGCAACCAGAGCCGATTTCGACGGCCGGGCCGGGCGCCCTGGTTTCGTCGAGCTTGGTCAGGATGGTCGCGGTCGGCTTGCTGCTCGCGAAGGAACCTGCGGCACTCGTCAACGCTTCGCGCGACGCGCTTGCCGCCAGCACGAGATAAGTTTCGAGCGACGCGCGTTGGCGAGCCGCGTCCAGGCTTTGCGCGAGTTGTTCCAGCGCCGACGCGTCGCTCGGACTGCGGCCGGTGGTATCGATGAGCAGGGCGTCGACATGCGCGGACTCGGCCGCGATCGCGGCGAGTTCGCTTGAATCGCGCGCCATGCGCACCGGCGCCTGAAGCAGTTCGCCGTAGGCCGCCAGTTGTTCGAGCGCGCCGACGCGATAGCTGTCGGTGCTGACCAGAGCGACGCGGCGGCCGGAGCGCACCAGACGCGCGGCAATTTTCGCCAGCGTCGTGGTCTTGCCGACTCCGGTCGGCCCGACGAAGGCCAGCGCACGCATGCGGCCGTCCGCGCGCGGCGAACTGGCGATGCGCATGCCGCGCGACAATTCCGCGGCGGCCGCGTCGATGGCGAAAGCGCCGAGCGCATTGCTCGCGCGCACCGCATCGAGCACGCGCCCGGTCCAGTCCTTGGAGAGTTGCGATCGTTCCAGGCGCGCCTGCACATCGCTAGCTCCGCGCTCCGCCAAAGCGGCGGGTGCCGCGGGAATCCGCTGCGGCACGGCCGCCTTCGCGGTCGCAGGCGCCTCGCGCGACGTGTCCGTCGAGACGCTCGGAAAGACCATGTTTTTCGCCAGCCGGCGTTCGCTGACGGCCAGCCAGACATCGCCGTTGTCGGCGGATTCTTGACTCAGCACCAGCGCGCCTTCGCCGTGGGCGAGGCGCGCGCGTTCCAGAGCTTCCCGCAAGCTGCGGCCGCGAATGCGATGGATCTTCATGCTTCATCCTCCATGCGAACGATGCTGAGCGTCTCGACGGCGCGCGCCGGGACGACTTCGTTGTAGGACAACACCGAAACCTTGGGCAAAGACGCGCGCACGAGCTCGTTCAGGAAACGACGCACGTTCGAGCGCACGACGAGAACGACTTCCTTGCCGCCCTGCGTCGAGTGCGCGATCTGCTCGCCGATGCGGCCGACAAGGCGCGAAAGGAAGGCGGGATTGACCGGCTCCGCGCGCGGATCGGGTTGGCCGCCGACGGCCGAAGCCAGGCGCACTTCGATCGCGGGATCCAGAGTCACCGCATGCACGGTGCCGTGCTTGTCGGCGAACTGCTCGATCAACGAACGCGCGAGCCGCTGACGGACAAGTTCCGAGAGCTGATCGGGATCCTTGACCTTCGCGACGTTGTCGGCGATCGCTTCGAGGATCGCGGGCAGATTGCGGATCGAGACACCGTCGCGCAGCAGGTTGCGCAGCACAGCCTGCACTTCGCCATATCCGATGCGCGCGGGCACCAGTTCCTCGACCACCGCCGGCGCGATCTTCTTGGCGTTCTCGACGAGTTCCTTCACGTCGTCGCGAGTGAGCAACTCGCCGAGTGCATGCTTGATCACTTCAGTCAGGTGCGTGACGAGCACGCTGGTCGGATCGACGACGGTGAAGCCCTGGATCTCGGCCTCGTCGCGCGCCGATTCGTGGATCCACCAAGCGGGCAGGCCGAAAGCCGGATCGCTGGTCTTCTTGCCCTTGAGCTTGCCTGTCGCGCTGCCGGGGTCCATCGCCAGGCAATGTCCGACTTCGACCTCGCCGCGCGCGACTTCCTGGCCGCCGAGCATGATCCTGTAACCGCCCGGAGTCAGGCGGATGTTGTCCTTGATGCGCACCGGCGGCAGCACCAGACCTTCGCGGCCGGCGAAACGCCGGCGCAACTGTGCGATGTGATCGAGAATGCCGCTGCCGCCCGCCGTCTGCACGAGCGGGATCAGGCGGTAGCCGATCTCCAGTGAAATGCGGTCGATGCGCAGCAGGTCCTCGACTTCGAGCGCTTCCTTCTCCGCGCTGGTCGGCTCGGCGACTTTGCCCGCGCTTGCCGCGCTGGTGGCGAGTTCCGGCTTGCCGATCAAATCGTTCGGTCCCTGGGCCTCGCGTGTGGCGCGCCAGCCGATCAGCAGCATCGAAGCCAGGATCAGGAACGGCAGCTTGGGCAGTCCCGGCAGCAGGGCGATGGCGAAGAGCATGCCCGCCGCGATCAACGTCGCGCGCGGGCGGCCGCCGACCTGTGCCAGCACATTGACTCCCAGACTGGTCGTCGACGAGGCCTTGGTCACCAGCACCGCCGCCGCGGTCGAAACCAGGAGCGCGGGGATCTGACAGACCAATCCGTCGCCGATGGTCAAGATCGAATACTTGGTTCCGGCTTCGGCGATCGAGAGCCCGCCGATGCTGGCGACCGTGATGCCGCCGATCAGGTTGATCGCGGTGATGATCAGGCCTGCGACCGCGTCGCCGCGCACGAACTTCGTGGCACCGTCCATGGCTCCGTAGAACTCGGCTTCCGCGGCGATCTTCTCGCGGCGCGCGCGCGCGTCCTCGACAGTGATCAGACCGCTGTTCAGGTCGGCGTCGATCGCCATCTGCTTGCCGGGCATCGCATCGAGGACGAAGCGCGCGGTCACTTCACTGACGCGGCTCGAACCCTTGGTGATCACGATGAACTGGATCACGATCAGGATCAGGAACAGCACGAAACCGACGGTCAGGTTGGAGCCTGCCATGTACTTGCCGAAGGCCGAGATCACCTGGCCCGCGTCGCCGCCGCTGAGGATCAAGCGCGTGCTGGCGACGTTGAGTCCGAGGCGGAACAAGGTCGCGAACAGGAGCAGGGTCGGGAAGACGCTGAGCTCAGGCGAAGAGCGCGTCGCGAGTACGAGCATCAAGAGCAGGACCGAGCCGGCGATGTTCAGCGCGAGCAAGATGTCCAGGAACCATGGCGCGATCGGCGAGATCAGGGTCAAGATGAGCCCGAGCACGCCAACGCCGAGGATCCAATCGGACCAGCGCTGCACCCACTGCCCCGCGGATGTCAGCGGACCGCTTTCTGTGTTGATCGATTTCGCTGTTGCCATGGGAGTGACCTATTCAGGCCGACTGCTTCGTGCCCTGGACGCGGTAGACGAAGGCCAGCACTTCGGCGACGGCCGTGAACAACTCCGCGGGGATCTCGTCGCCGATTTCGCAGCGCGCGTGCAGCGCCCGCGCCAGCGGCACGTCCTCGTACAGCGGCACGCTGGCCTCGCGGCCGACTTCCTTGATGCGTTGCGCGACGAGATCGACGCCCTTGGCCACGACGCGCGGCGCGGAAGAACTCACTTTGCGGCCGCGCTCGTCGAAGCCGTCCTTGTAGTACTTCAGCGCGACGGCGTAGTGCGTCGGGTTGGTGACGATCACCGTCGCCGTCGGTACATCGGCCAGCATGCGTCGACTCGCGATCTCGCGTTGCAAGCGCCGGATTCGCCCCTTGACGTGCGGATCGCCTTCGTCCTGCCTGTGTTCCTGGCGCGCTTCTTGTTTGGTCATGCGCAGGTCTTTCGAAAGTTGCCAGCGTTGGTAGAAGAAGTCGGCGGCGGCGAGCACGAGCATCGCAACGATCGCGGCGACCACCGCTTTGAAGGCCAGGTGGCCGATGACGAGGAGCACAGGCCCGACTTCGCTCTCACCGAGATTCGCCACGCCGTTTACTTGTCCGATCACGACCAAGATGATCGTCGCGCCGATGACCGCGATCTTGGCCAGACCCGAGCCTGTGCGAACGAACGAGCGCGTGGAGAAGACCCTCTTCCAACCGCTCAGCGGCGAAATCTTGTTCAGGTCGAAACTGATCGCATCAGGCGTGATCGCGAAACCGATCTGGCCATAGCTGACCAGCACGGCCAGCGCCAGCATCGGCAGCACCAAGAGCAGCACGCTCTTGGCCGCCGGCAGCCCGACAGCGGAAAGTTGCGCGACGGCAACATTGGGCGTGAGCTCGACGTGGGCGAAACTCGCCAGACCCTCGGCCGTGCGCACGATGCCGCTCGCGAGTGTCGCCGCGAGCGGACCGCCGGCGAAAGTCAGCATGCAGAGCCAGCCTGCCAGCAACGTGGCCACCACGAGTTCCGTCGACAGCGCAACCTGGCCCTTCTCGCGGGCTTCCTGGCGTCGTCTTGGGCTGGCCTCGAGGACCTTGTCTTCGTCGTCTGAGTTGTCAGCCATGGCTCAGCTCGATTGAAGGGCAGCGAGCACGCTGTCGAGCCCGATTTGGATGCCTCCGTACAGGCGCTCCATCGCCGGCGCGATCATGGGTGCGAAGGCGAACATCGCGATCAACGCACCGAGGATGCGCAGCGTGAAGCCAAGGTCCATCAAGTTGATCTGCGGCACGGCGCGCCCGATCAGCGCGATCATCAGCGAGACCATGAACATCAGGACCATCACGGGCGCGGCGAACACGACGCCCGCGCTGAACATCTGGACGAACAAGGCTTCGATCGCGCCCGAGAGTTGCCCGGTGCCGCCGATCTGGCCGACCGGCGCCTTCTCGAACGAGGTGAACAGCGCGCGGACCAGCCAGTGATGCCCGTCGATCGCCAGGAAGCCGATCAGGAACAGGCCGTCGTACAGCTGCGCGATGACCGGCATGTTCACGCCGGTCTGCGGGTCGACCTGGTTGGCCATCGAAAAGCCCATCTCCTGGCCGATCATTTCGCCGCCGACGCGCACGGCGAGCGTGGCGAGTTGCAGCACGAAACCCAGCGCCATTCCGATCAAAATCTCGCGTCCGGCGAAGGCGCCGAACTCGAAGGGCGTAGGCGCGCCGGGGAGTGGCGAGCCCGAACCTGTGTAGAACAAGAGCGCCAGGCTGACGATCAACGCCACACGGTGCATCGAGAAGCTCGTGCCGCTGCCGAGAATCGGTGCGCTCAGCACCATGGCGCTCGTGCGCACGAGGTACAGGCCGAAGGCCCCGATGGTTCCCGGCGGCAGGACCGTGGGCAGGCTTTGCAGGGCGTGGATCACGACAGGCCGAAGCTCACCAGCATTCCGAGGATGCGTTCCGTGTAGTCGCGCAGCATTCCCAGGCAAGGCGCGAGCAAGAGCAGCGTGACCGCCATCACCGCGATCATCTTGGCCACCTGCGCAAGCGACTGTTCCTGGACCGAAGTCAGAGCCTGGAAAAGGCTGATCGCGATGCCGACCACCAGTCCGGTCAGCAGCACCGGCGCGGTGACCACGATCGTGGTCCACAGGAGATCGCGCGCGAGCTCCGTGATCTGCAGGTCGAGTGCTTGCATGTCAGGTCGTCACGAAGGAGGTCACCAACGAGTGGCAGACCAGGTGCCAACCGTCGACCAGGACGAACAGCAAGATCTTGATCGGCGTCGAGACCATGACGGGTGGCAACATGAACATGCCCATGGAGAGCAGCACGCTGGAGACCACGAGATCGATCACCAGGAAGGGCAGGAAAAGCAGGAAGCCCATCTGGAACGAAGTCTTGATTTCCGAGAGCACGAAAGCCGGCACGACGACGCGCAGCGGCAATTCGCTGCTCTGTGCACCTTCGCTGTGTTCGTTGTGGGCGAGTTCCTTGAACAGGTCGAGTTCGCTCTGGCGCGTGTTGGCGATCAGGAAGTGCGAGAGCTGGACCCAGGCGGCGTCGCCGGCCTGCTCGAGCGACATGCTGCCGGCCTTGTAGGGTTTCCACGCTTGCTCCTGGATGCGCGTGGCGACCGGCGCCATCACGAACGTGGTCAGGAACAACGACAGGCCGATGATCACCGGATTGGGCGGCAGCTCGTTCGTCGACAGCGCGCGGCGCACGAACGACAGCACGATCACGATGCGGGTGAAGCTCGTGATCGTGATCAGGATCGCGGGCAGGAGCGAAAGCACCGTCAGCAGGACGGCGATCTCGACCGCGCTCGACATGCGCTCCTCGCCGAGCAGCTTGGCGATGCCTTCGGCACCGTCCTTCAGCACGGCGCCGCCCTGATCGGCCGTTGCCTGTTCGATGGCCGCGGCGATGGCCGCAGCCGGTTCGGGCGATTGCGCGGCACCGGCGACGGCTGTGAAGAGCGCCAGAAGGCCCAGCGTGAAGATCCAGCGGCGTGCACTCATCCGAGCACACCTTCGGGACTGAGCGCGGATTCAGGCGCGCGCTGCGGCGTCAAAGTTGCCGCGCGCGGCGGCTTGGGCCGGGCATTGCGCAACAGGCGTTGGAATGCGTTCTGATCTGCGCGCGACGGCAGCGGTTCGACGCTGGAGGCCGCCAGTTCCGGCGTCGACTGCATGTCGAGCTCGGTGATCAGGCACAGTTCCTTGTCGCCCAGACCGACGACGAACGTGCGCTCGTAACAACGCACGACCGCGAGCTTCTGCTTGCCGCCGAGCGGCAACATGTCGACGATCTGCAGCGAGCGGCGCGCGGCCCGGGCCGAGAGCGAACGCGCGAACAGGCGCTTGAAGCCCAAGCCGCCGAGCACGATCAGCGCAATCAGACCGACGCAGACGACGAGGTACTGCGTCATGTCCAGACCTGGAGCGGATTTCAGGGCCGGAGCCTCGAGCAGGAGAAGTGTGATCATGGTTTCGCGGGTCGACCGAGGACCCGCTGACCCACTGCATGGCAATCGCCATGCCAGCCGCGCGCGACAGGCGCTGCCATGCGGTCGCATTCATAAGGAGGAGAAATTCCGGCGCGAGGTTCGAGCACCCCTGACCGTCGCGTGCCCAAGTGTTGGTTTTCTCGACAGTGCTGCGGCGCGCATCGCAACACTCAGGGATTTTTCAGTGCGCGCCGAAAACACGAGGGCCGACGAGGCAACGTGATTTCGAATGCAATCAGAACCTGATCCTCCGCCCGCGTTGCCGGTCATGGGCCCCCGCGATCTTGCCCACAGACTCAACAATCTTCTGACCGTGGTCATGGCTCACGCTGAATCTTCGCTCGCCAGCGACGATCCCGCGGAGATGCGACGCGCGCTCGCGATCATCGCTCAGACCTCGAAGGAAATGGCGGCCGTGGTGCACGACTTTGCGAAATCGTCCTCCGGCGCGAGCCACGCAAGGCGCAAATGAAAAGCCCGACCTGGACTTTCAGCAAACTGCTCCGATGACACCGAACTCAGGAAACGCTCCCGAACTTTCGGTCGTGATTCCGACCTTTGGTCGCAGCGAGAAACTCGAGAATCTGCTGAAGCGCTGCAGCCAGCAGACGCTCGCGCCGCGACGCTTCGAAGTGATCGTCGTCGATGACGGCACTCCGGAGCCGATCGCGATCGATCCGGCGGCCTACCGCTTTTCGCTCAGCGTGCTGCGTCAGGACAATGCCGGGCCGGGAGCCGCGCGCAACCGCGGGCTGCAACACTGCCGCGCCGCGCTGGTCCTGTTCCTCAATGACGACTCGCTGCCGGCATTCGATCTCTTCGAGAAGCACCTGGCAGTTCACGCGACGCGTACGGACAAGGTCGCGGTGCTCGGCACGTTCGACTTCACGGCCGCGGCCATGCGCCATCCCTTCGTGCAGGTGCTCAACGATTCGGATCTCTTGTTCGACTACTTCCGCATGCGCGACGGCGCGCTGCATCCCTGGCAGTACTTCTGGACTTGCAACATCAGCCTGCCGCTCGCGGCGCTGCGCGAGGCCGGTGGCTTCGATGCCAAGACGTTTCCGGAACCGATCTGCGAGGACGTCGAGTTGGGCCTGCGCCTGGCCAAGCTGGGTTACTCGGTCCTGTTCCGCAAGGACCTGGCTTGCGAGCACGACCACATTTTGAGCGTTGATTCGTACTTCAAGCGCGCGGTGCGCCTGGGTGTCAACCTTGCGCGACTCTCGAACAAGCATGGCCGCGACCCGCTCTTCGTCGGCCCCAAAACGCTCGCGAGCGGCGAGAAACGCGAGTCCGCGGCGAACACGATCGCCCTGGCGTTGACCGTGTCCGAGGCCTATTACGCAGCGGCCGCCGATTTCCTGGAGAAGATGCGGCGCATGGAAGCGAGCGAGACGCCTGTGCAGCTCGCGCCGGAGAAGCTCGCCCAACTGCGCTCGATGACGCAGCGGCTTTCGCTCGTGCCGTTCTACCGCGGCAAGCTCATGGAACTCGTCGGATTCGATCCGGAGCCCGTGATGCGCGACGGGCCGGCGCACGGGAAACTGACCTCCATCGTCGTGATTTCCTTCGACGCCCTCGACCAGACTCGCGCCTGCCTCGAGCGCCTGCGCGCCACGCGCGATGCGCGGCATCCCACCGAAATCCTGTTCATCGACAATGGATCGACGGACGGCAGCGCGGAATTCCTCGCGGCGCAGCCTGACGTCTCCCTGATCCGCAACACGAGCAATCTCGGCGCGCCGCACGCTCGCAATCAGGCCATCCCCCACGCGCAGGGCGAGTACGTCGTGTTCCTCGACAACGACGCGATGGTGACCCCGGATTGGCTCGCGCGCCTGCTCTATCACGCTGAAGTCGATCCGCGCTCGGGCTGCATCGCGCCCACGGCGGACCGCGCCGCCCACGGCCAGCAGATTGCGATGAATTGCGCGAACGATCCCGAGTCGATCGCCGAATTCGCACGCGAGATCAGTCGGAATCTGGACCGGCAATATTTGCATTCGCCGGTGCTCGCTTCCTTCTGCCTGCTCGTCCCGCGCCGCGTGCTCGACACGATCGGCGGTTTCGACGAACGCTTCACGCCCTGGGGCTTCGAAGACGATGACTTCACGCTGCGCTCGACGCTGGCCGGTTTCAAGAACCGCTGCGCCCGCGACGTGTTCGTGCGCCACGAAGCGTACAGCGGCCGTGGCAAGCTGGAACGTCACGTGCAACACCTGCAGGCCAACGCGGAGCACTTCGCCGCCAAGTGGGGCCTGCCCGCGGGCGACGCCGGCAAGAGCGATTCCAGGCTCGCGCCGCTGCTCGCCCGTCATTGGAGCCGCGACAAGTTGCGCATTCCGATCGTGAATGCTGCGGGCCAGGCGGCCCTGCTGCCCAAGCCCGTGCGCCACGACTCATCGAGCCAGATTTCTTGAACATGCTGACCGCCTGCCTGATCGTTCGCGACGAAGAGCGCCTCTTGGCCGACTGCCTGGCTTCACTCGCCGGCATCGCAAGCTGCGCTGGCGCGAAATCGAACGCGAAATCGCCTGACAGAATTGTCCTTGGAGGCGAAGGCCCTCCATCAGCGGGTCGCGCGTCCCGGAATTGAGGTCGCGGGGTGGCCGAGGCTTGTCCTCGTTTCATGGCGCGTCGATGTTCGGATGTGAAACTGGCCGTACTGATCGTCTCGTACCATGGACCGCTGCGCATCGCCGCGCTCGTCAGCCAACTGAAGGCGTCCATTCGCGTGCCGCATGACGTTTTCGTGGTCGAGAGCGGTCCCCACGAGAGCGAAGCCGGCCCTCACACCACCCTTTGGTATCGCGACGACGAATCCCGGGGCAAAGCCTTTGGGCACTGCCTTGCCCTGCAACACGCGCGCCTGTGCGGCCACTACGACTACATCTGGGTCCTGTCCAGCGAGCTCGAGTTCGACTCCGCGATCGATCCCGCAGGCGCGATGATTGCGCTGTTGGAGCGCGAACCGCGTATGGCGATTGCCGCGCCAACTTCATGCTCGCGCCCGCTGCCCGACGCGGACCTGGCAGCCTGGAAACTGATCGCGACATCGGAATCGCTCGGCTTCATGATGCGCATGTCCGCGATCGACGACGTCGGATTCCTCAACCCCAAGTTCCGTTACGGCTGGGGTGCGATGGACGAACTCGCCTACTCGCTCTACCGCCGCGGCTGGTTCTTGGCGCGCGCGCAAGGTGTGGGCTGCCACTACCTGCCGGTCTCGGCGCACGGCCAGGACCTGGCCGTCGACGAATATTGGCGCCGTGCGCGCCGCTTCGCCTTCGACTACTACGGCGAACGCTATGGCGAGCATTGGGACGAACTGTTCTGGTCCGCCGCTGCGGGTCATGGGCCGGAAATGAACGTCTTCCGCGAGCACAAGAATATCTGGGCCGGCGCCTTCAGCCCGGAGGAACTGCTCCAACGCACCAGCGACGAGTTGGCTCCTTCGATCACTTCCGCGCAGATTCACAACGACACTGCACAGGCAGTTCGCCGCGCTCCGGCCACGCTCGAGCCCTGGCCGCTGGCCAGCGAAGCGATTTGGCGAGTACTCGCCTGGCCGGACTACAGCGACGAAGCGGAACTTGACGCGCTCTTCGATGTTTTCGCGCGCGCGCTGGTCGGCCGCTCGGATGCATGTCTGTGCCTGCGATTCGAGGAGTCAATCGACGGCGACGAGTCGTTGGTGGTCGAACGTCTGGAGCGCGCCTACCGCCGTGTGCTCGGCGCCGAAGCTCCACTGGAAGTCCTGTTGGTCGATGATGAGCTCGATGCCGATGACTTGCCGCGCCTGGGGCTGGCCGTCGTCGGATTCGCGCGCTTGCCCTCGAGCAGTCACGGTGTGCGAAACGACTTTATCCAAGGGACGCAAGCCTCGCCGCTGGCCGACGGAGAAGCCTTGCGAGCGCTGCTCCTGCAACTGACCCGACCAGGCTACGGTCGCGAAGCGCTCGACAGCGTCGACTTCGCGGTCGTGCACGCGATCGGTGAACTGCATCCCTGGTGCGCGCCTGCCGTCATCGGCAATCTCGCCGTCCAGCCCGGGCACGGGACCGGCCGGGCCTTGGCGACGATCGAAAAGCTGGCCCTGCGCCGTGAGCGCGCGATCGTCGCACCGATCGTCGAACGATTCTCGATCGAAGGCGCGCGTGTGCTCGAACTAGGCGCCGGCTTCGGCCTCTACTCCGCGAAGTTGTCGCAGCAAGGCGCGCGCTCCGTCGTGATGGTCGAGGAGCGCAGTCGCGAATGCCTTCAGGCTGAGCTCTACTGGCGTGTCAATGCCTTCCTGCCGCGCGACAACTGGCAACTGATCGATGGCTCGCCCGCCAGCGAGGCTACCTGGAGGCAGCTCGACCAGCTCGGTCGATTCGACATCGTGCTGTGGACCGATGCGCTGCGCCATGGCGATGAACTCAGCTTGCGAATAGCCGATCTTGCGCGGATCTGCGCGCGCATTCTGGTGATCGACCTCTCGTCTCCCGGTGGCGCGAAAGTCACGTCGCAGCTCGACGCGCGGATCCTGAAGGCCCTGCAATTGCAGGGTTTCGTAGTGGAGTCGACGTCTTGGACGCACCCGGGCATGCCCGTGGACGAGCAGGCCCTGCGCAGCGTACTCGTCGCACACAGATCCAAAGTGGTTCGCGTGATCGCCGCGCCGGTTCCGGCGCGCGCGCCGAAGTCCTGCGAGCCCGTCGAAGCGAATCTGCCTCTGGAGTAGCGGCCAGGTCCGAAGGCACGCTGATGTTCAACGAAGGATCGCGCGTCGATGACGTCGATTCGCTCCGGCTCCTGGTGCGTTCTATCCCCCCGACTGGAAATTCGACCGGATCTGACTGTTCGTGAGCTCGATCTCGGT
>JANMRV010000658.1:0-1831 GCA_031388685.1 Planctomycetota bacterium | reverse complement strand
CTTGCCCGCATCGATGGCGTAGCGCCGGTCGTGGCCCGGTCGGTCCTTGACGAAACGGATCAGGCTCTCGGGCTTGCCGAGTTCCGCCAGCACACGCCGCACGATGGCGATGTTGGTGTACTCGTTGTGCCCGCCGATGTTGTAGACCTCGCCGATCGCACCGCGTTCGAGCACCGCGAGGATCGCTTCGCAGTGGTCCTCCACGTACAGCCAATCGCGCACGTTCATGCCGTCGCCGTAGACCGGAACCTCCTTGTTCTCGCTGGCGTTCGCGATCATCAACGGAATCAGCTTCTCCGGAAACTGGTACGGACCGTAGTTGTTCGAGCAGCGCGTGATCAGCGCGGGGAACGCGTGCGTGTGCAACGCCGCGCGCACGAGCATGTCACTGGCGGCCTTGCTCGCCGAATAGGGTGAATTCGGCTGCAACGGAGTCGCTTCCGTGAAATACCCCTGCGCACCGAGCGATCCATAGACTTCGTCGGTCGAAACGTGCACGAAGCGCGCGACCTTGCGCGCGCGCGAGTGATCGAGCAAGAGCTGCGTGCCGACCACATTGGTCTCGACGAAGGGCAGACCTGATTCGATCGATCGATCAACGTGACTCTCGGCCGCGAGGTGCACGACCATCACATCGCCGCCGCCACAGGCGTCGAATGCGCGCGCGACGTCGGCAGGCCGGCGGATGTCGCCGTGCACGAACTGGTAACGCGGACTCTGCTCCACCGCCGTCAGGTTTTCGAGATTGCCCGCGTAGGTGAGCGCATCGAGATTGACGACGTTCCATTCGGGCCGCGTGCGCGCCAAGAGGTGGATGAAATTCGAGCCGATGAAACCGGCGCCGCCGGTGACGAGAACGGAAAGACTCATAGAGGTTCGACCGCGAGGTAAGTGGCCAGCGCGTCGCGCCAGTGTCCCAGGGAATGCCCGCGCAGGCGTGCAAGCTTGCGCGAATCGAGGACGGAATAGGCCGGACGGCGGGCCGGGCGAGGGAATTCTGCGCTGTTGCAGGCCTCGAGCACGACGTTCCCAAGTTCGAGCAACTCGAGGATCGCGCGCGTGAATTCGAACCACGAACATTCGCCGTCGCAGGCAGCGTGGTAGATGCCGGGCTCGCCGCGCCGGGCGAGATCCCACAGCGCAGGCGCCAGCGCCAGTGTGCTGGTCGGCGCTCCGCGCTGATCGTCGACAACTTTCAGGCGGCCCTTCTCGCGCGCCGCAGCGACGATCGTGCGAGGGAAGTGCTTGCCGCGTGGACCGTACAGCCACTGCGTGCGCGCGATCAGCGTGCCGAGCGGATGCGCATGCAGCGCGGCCTTTTCGCCGTCGAGCTTGGTCGCGCCGTAGATCGACAGCGGATGGGGCTCGTCCAGTTCGCTGTAAGGCCGCGAGCCCGTGCCGTCGAAAACGAAGTCGGTCGAGAGCGCAACCAGACGCGTGTCGGACTTCGCGCAGGCGCGCGCGAGTACAGCGCTGGCTTCGACGTTGGCTCGGCGCGCGAGCGCCACGTTCGTCTCGGCCAGGTCGACGGCGGTGTAGGCGGCGGCGTGGATCACGCTGTGGAAGGGACCGTGGTCTCGCCACAGGGCGGCGACGCACGCTTCATCGGCGAGGTCGAGCCCGGGCGCGGCAAGACCTGGAATCGACGCAAGGTCCGTGCCCACGAGCAGCACGCCCTGCGGAGCATCGGCGAACAACTGTTGTCCCAGCATCCCGGCGGCGCCGGTGATCAGGACCCTTTGCGTAAGGTGGGTCACAAGCATGCCGGACGCTCAGGCACCCACGGGAACTTCCATCAGGTTCGCGCCGCCTTCCTTGACCAGCGTGCTGG
>JANMRV010000064.1:0-5185 GCA_031388685.1 Planctomycetota bacterium | reverse complement strand
GCCGCGGCCCGAACGCGCGCCGCTTGCCGAAGTGCCCGCCGCACGATCCATCGCACTGGCCGCCGCAGCGACGAGCGGCGCGCGCGTCGGCGCACCGCGCTTCACCGAGACGGCCCAGGCCGCCGTGCTCGCCGCGGTGCGCGCGCCCGTCGCGGCGCCCATCGCGGCGCCAGCACGCAGCGCGCCCTCGCGCGCGGCCGAAGTCGGCGGCGCGCTCTCGCCCGACGAGATCCGCACCATCCTCACGCACGCCGGCCAGGGTTGCCCGTTGGGTCCCTGCCAGGGCTGCGCCCATCACAACGTCGCGAGCGGGGCCTGCGAGGCCTAGCGCGACGTCCACGCACGCATTCCCACACCACGTAGAACTAGGAACCCCTTCCGATGGAATCCAAGATCGCCCTGGGTCTGATCGAGACCAAAGGCATGGTCGGTGCGGTCGAGGCCGCCGACGCGATGTGCAAGGCCGCCAAGGTGACGCTGCTGGGCCGCGACCAGATCGGCGGCGGCCTGGTGACCGTGATGGTGCGCGGCGAGGTCGGTGCGGTGAAGGCCGCAACCGAAGCCGGCGCAGCCGCCGCCAAGCGCGTCGGCGAGCTGGTCAGCGTGCACGTCATCCCGCGCCCCGCGGCCGACGTGAACCCCTTCGTGCCGCCGCTGCCCGAAGAGAAGTAGTCGCCTGCGGGCGCCATGGCCTCATCCAAGACGACAGCCGTCGACCTGCGCGGAGCGCTGGTCATCGACGCGATGCAGCCGCAGTTCGCCGCCTGTGTGGCGGCGAACTCCGACGGCTACTTCCCCGTCGCCGGCGAGAGCGCGTTCTGGCTCGAGGCGCGGCCCGGCATCGTGATCAATCGTCTGATGGACGTGGCCTTGAAGAAATGCCGGGTCACGCCGGGGGCGCTGATCACCGAACGCAGTTACGGCACGCTCGAGGTGCACTCGCCCGATCAGGGGCAAGTGCGCGAAGCCGGCCGCTTGATCCTGCAGGCCGCGGGCGTCAACTACGAAGACGGCCTGGAGGCGAACATCCTGACCGACGAAATCATCCGTCAGGTCGATTCGCACCACGCGATGCTGATCAACCGCACGCGCTCGGGCATGTTGTTGCTCGGCGGCGATACGCTCTACACGCTCGAGGTCAATCCCGCGATCTGGGTGCTGCTTGCCGCGAACGAGGCGGAAAAAGCCGCACCGATTCGCTTGGTGGGCCTGGGCAACAACGGCGCGGTGGGGCGTTTGCGCCTGGCCGGCAGCGACGCAGAGATCGAGGCCGCGGTCGCGGCCGTGCACCGCGCGCTGGCCCAAGTTCGCGGGCGCAAGAACCTGGGGGTCGACTGATGTTCCTGGGCCGCGTGGTTGGAGAAGTCTGGGCGACGAAGAAGGCCGCTGACCTCGTCGGCAAGCGCCTGCTCGTCGTCGAAGCGCTCGACGAGCGCCGCGAGCCGGGCGCGCCCAAGGTGACACCGGTAGTCGCCGCCGATCCGCTCGGCGCCGACGTCGGCCAGCACGTGATCGTCGCCTTCGGCAAGGCCGCGCGCGTCGCCTGCGGCGGCGACGGGGATTTCGCCTTCGAAGCCGCGATCGTCGGCATCGTGGATGACTTCGACGTGCCGCGCGCTCCGGCCTCGTGGCGCCTGGAAGCGCGTCCGAGCGCGAAGCACACCAAGGGGACGAACTGATGTTGATCGGCACTGTCGTCGGAAACGTCTGGTCCACGGTCAAGGATCCCACGCTCGTGGGGCTGCGTTTCCTGGTCGTGCAACCCTTCACGCTCGACGGCAAACCGTCGGCGGAGACGATTGTCGCAGTCGATCCGCTGGGCGCCGGCATCGGCGAGCGCGTACTGGTCGTCTTCGGCCGCTCCGCGCGCCACGTGATCGGGCGCAGTCACGACATCGGATTTCAATGCGCGGTCGCCGGCATCGTCGATCGCATGGAGCTCGAGGACGGTCGCACGATCGGTCCGGTGCGAGCTGAAGACACGCTGCCCAAGAGTTGACGCACGAGAGAACGCGCACGGACCCCTAAGGAAAATGCCATGAATCGAAACGACCTGAATCCTGAGTTGCGCGAGGACGTCGCGCTGCGTTCGTGCATCGGCCTGCTCGAGTTGTGCTCGGTGGCCCGCGGCATCGAAGTCGCGGACACCGTCTTGTGGGAGGCGCGTGTCGAACTGCTGTTCGCCACGCCGGTGCATCCCGGCAAGTACGTGATCCTGTTCACCGGCAGCGTCGACGACGTCAAGAGTTCGCTGCGCCACGGCAGCGAAGTCGCCGGCAGCGACCTGGTCGACCAACTGGTCATCCCGCAGGTTCACGAGCAGGTCGTGCCGATGCTCAAGCGCAACGGCGGCCACGTGAAGGGCGAGCTCGACGCGATCGGCGTGATCGAGACCAATACGGTGGCCTCGGCGATCGTCGCGGCGGACATCGCGTTGAAGACAGCGACGGTGGATCTGCTCGAGTTGCGCGTGGCCAACGGCCTGGGCGGGAAGAGTTTCTTCACTTTGACCGGCGAGGTCAGCGACGTGCGCTCCGCGGTGGCCGCCGGCGCGCGCACCGCGCAGGATCGCGGTCTGCTCGCCCGCGAAGTCGTGATCGCGCGCCCGCATCCGGAACTCGCTTTCCATCTCTGATCCGAAACGCTGACGCGTCAAGGCGTCGATCGTGGCCAACAAGCGTCTGTACACCGAGAGCGATGTCGCGGCTTTGCCGCGCGGGGCCGTGCTTTCGCTGGGCAAGGACGCGCTGGCCACGCCGGCGGCGCTCGACATGGCCTATCTGCGCGGCGTGCAGGTCGTCTATGGCGACGGCAAATCGGTCGAAGGCAGAGCGCAACTTCGCGACGACGCGCTGACACGCATGCTGGCGCAGGACGGGACGTACATCGTGACGGTGCAAAAGGGTGGCGCGGTGATCACGCGCCTGGTCGACGGCGCGCCGGCGGCTTTTGGAAGTGTGGCGAGTCCGGGCGCTGCTGCGCCCGCGAAATAGAGATCGAAGCAATCATGGCCAAACGATTCCTCACAGCCGAAGACGTGCGCCAATCGGGCGCGCGCGAGATCGTCGTCGACGAACAGACGATCGTGACTCCGCAGGCGCTCGAGGCAGCGCAGTCGGCGAACATCGTGATCCGTACGAAAATCGGCGCCTACGCCGAGCCCAAGCCAGATCGCGGTCCGGATGCGGAGCGCGCGCTGCGCTCGCTGCCACACCAGCCCGAACCGGCCGCCGACTCTGCCGATGGCAGCGGCGGCGGCGCCGTGATCACCGCCGTCGGCAAGAACCGCGCGGGCGTGCTCGCGGAGCTGACCGGCGCGCTGGGCAAAGCCGGCGTCAGCGTGCACGACATCTCGCAGCGCGTCATCGACGGCTACTTTCACCTGATCCTGGTGGTCGAACTCGATCCCGGCGTCAGTTTCGGGCCGCTCAAGCAGCAACTGGAGTGCATGGGCGGGCCCGACGATTACGCGGTGCGCGTCATGCACCAGCGCGTGTTCCGTTTCATGCACCGCGTCTAAGCGCGCACTCTTTGGAAAGCGCCACGTGCCCTTCACCGATCAAGAAATTCTCGAGACCGTGCGCATGTTCGAGCTGGAGACGCTCGACATCCGCACCACCACGCTCGGCATCAATCTGCTCGATTGCGCCGACCCCGACCTCGAGGCGACCTGCGAAAAGATCTACGCCAAGATCGTGCACCACGGCCGGCACCTGGTCGCGACGGCCAATTCGATCACCGCGGATTACGGCATTCCGATCGTCAACAAGCGCATCGCCACGACGCCGATTTCGCTGGTCGCCGCCGCCTGCGGTTCGCGCGACCTGGTGCCGATCGCGCGGGCCATGGATGCCGCTGCCAGGGAATGCGGCGTCGACTTCATCGGTGGCTTCAGCGCCTACGTCTACAAGGGTTTCACCAACTCCGACCGCGCGTTGTTCGAGTCGATTCCCCAGGCCCTGACCGAGACCGAGCGCGTGTGTTCGTCCGTCGCGCTCGCCTCGACGCGCGCGGGCATCAACATGGACGCGGTCGCGCAGTTCGCGCAGGTCATCATGGAGACCGCACGGCGCACTGCCGATCGCGGCGGACTCGGCTGCGCGAAATTGGTCTGCTTCGCGAACGCGGTCGAGGACAATCCCTTCGTCGCCGGCGCCCACATCGGCATCGGCGAGGCGGAGACCGTGATCAATGTCGGTGTGTCGGGACCCGGCGTTGTGCGTTCGGCGCTCGCGCGGCTAGGCCCGGACGCCGACCTCTTGGCGGTCGCCGAGACGATCAAGCGCACCGCGTTCAAGATCACGCGCATGGGCGAGCTGGTGGGCCGCGAAACCGCGCGCCGCATGGGCACGAGCTTCGGCATCGTCGACATCTCGCTTGCGCCGACGCCGGCGAAGGGCGATTCGGTCAGCGACATCCTGGAACTGATCGGCGTCGAGCGCACCGGTGCTCCGGGCACGACCATGGCGCTCGCGCTGCTCACCGATGCGGTCAAGAAAGGTGGAGCGATGGCTTCGTCGAGTGTCGGCGGGCTCTCGGGTGCCTTCATCCCGGTGTCCGAGGACTCGGGCATGATCGAGGCCGTGCGCGTGGGCGCGCTGTCGCTCGCGAAGCTCGAAGCGATGACCTCGGTGTGTTCCGTCGGCCTCGACATGGTCGCGGTGCCGGGCGATACGCCGGTCGCCACGATCCTGGGGATCATCGCCGACGAAATGGCGATCGGCGTCGTCAACTACAAGACCACGGCCGTGCGCATCATTCCGGTTCCCGGCAAGCGCGTCGGAGAGACCGTGGAATGGGGTGGACTGCTCGGCACGGCGATCGTTCAGGATCCGGGCCGCTTCTCCTGCCAAGGCCTCTTCGCACGGGGCGGGCGCATGCCGGCTCCGATCCAGAGCTACCGGAACTGAGGGCGGGCGGCCGAGCGCGGGCCGCGCAAGCCACAAGTAATGGAGTGCCGGCCGGCAAGTCGAGCCGGCTGCGTGCGCTTGGGCATGTTTCTGAGCGGAAACACCAGCCTGGGCTAAAGACCACCGATCCTGGTGCCGAAGCTCTGACGTGAGCGTTTCCCCCCCCGATGAAGTTCCCACGCGGCCCAGGGTGCTGCTGGTCGACGATGAATCGGAACTAAAGACAGCGCTTTCGCGTTCGTTGGGTCCGCGCTTCGAAGTGGCCACCGCCGCGA
>JANMRV010000643.1:0-1817 GCA_031388685.1 Planctomycetota bacterium | reverse complement strand
CCCTGTTCTGGATCGCGCTCGCCCTGTTCGACGTATTCCCGCTGGCCTCATTGCCCTTCGCGGGGCGAATCTCGCGTGCATTGATGTCCCGCCTCGGGCGCGGACGCAGCGGACTCGCGGCGCGCTTTGGCTTGGGCATCGCCAACGGACTCTTGCCCTGCGGCCCGGTCTACACCGCGGCGGTTGCTGCGCTCGCATCGGCGAGTCCAGCGCGCGGAGCCGTGGCGATGATCGTCTTCGGCGCGGGCACGGTACCGCTGCTCGTAGCACTCGCGTTCGGCATGCGCAGGGTCGGCCAGCGCCTGCGGATCGGATTCCATCGACTCGGCGCGACGCTGGCTTTGTTGATGGCTTGCCAGCTTGCACTGCGCGGTCTCGCCGCGCTCGAGGTCCTGCCACACGCGCGTATTCACGAGGTCGTGCTGTGGTGATTGCCGCCGAAGTCGTGCCGGTCGAACGCGTCGAGGCGCGAAGCGCGAAAGTCTGCCTGCATTGCGGCTTGGGCCTGTCGCGCGCGCGCGAGCTTGGCCCCTTCTGCTGCGCCGGCTGCAAGAACGTGCATGAACTGCTGCGCTCCGAGGGACTCGAGCGCTTCTATGAGCTTCGCGGCGAGACGGACGCGCCGCCGCCCGAATTGCGCGCCGACAATTTCCTGTGGCTCGATGGCCTGCTTGCAGCGGCCACGACGGCGCAAAACGGCAGCGCTCACCTGACGCTCGACGTTCAAGGTGTTCACTGCGCGGCCTGCGTCTGGCTGCTGCAGGAACTGTGGACGCGCGAAAACGGCGCGATTGATCTGCGCGTCAATCCCGCGCTAGGCCGCGTCGAATTCCTGTGGCGGCCGGCGCAACTTGATCTGCGTCATTACTTGCGCGCGGTGGAACGCTTCGGCTACCGCTTCGGGCCGGCGCGCAAGCGCGACCTTGGATCCTCGCGCAATCTCGTCGTGCGCCTTGGCGTGTGCTCGGCGGCGGCGCTGAACACGATGATCTTCAGCCTGTGTTTCTATCTCGGCCTCGCGCCGTCGGATGGAGCGCTGTACGAAGTGCTCGGCCGCTGGAGTTTCGTGCTGTCCACGATTGCCGTGCTTTTCGGCGGCTCATTGTTCTTCGTTTCGGCCTGGCGCGGATTGCGCCGCGGCATGGCGCACCTCGATCTGCCGATCGCGGTCGGCATCGCGCTCGGCTACGGCGGCTCGGTCTGGGCCTGGCTCGCCCGAGGACCGGAGGCGGCGTACTTCGACACGATCACGATTTTCGTGGCGCTGATGGTGCTCGGCCGCTGGCTGCAGGAGCGCGTGCTGGAAAAGAACCGGCTCTCGCTGCTCGCCGGCGATGGCGTCGACGACCTGTACACGCGGCGGCGGCGCGGGAACGAGCTCGAGACGGTTCCCGCGGCGCAGATCGCGCCGGGCGACGAGCTGTGGATCCTGCCCGGAGATCTGCTGCCCGTCGAGGGCACGTTGCTCGGGGAGCGTGCGTCGATGAGTCTGGATTGGATCACCGGCGAGTCGCGGCCGCGCTGCTTCGAAGCAGGCGAGAGCGTGCCCGCCGGAGCGTTCCAGGCCGGACAGGAGACTACGCGACTGATTGCGAGAGAGAGTTTCGCCGCCTCGCGTCTGCACTCGCTGCTCGGCTCTGAGCGCGGCACACAGTCGCGTTCGACGAACGGCGGCCGCGAAGACCGTCACGACCGCTGGTGGAGCCGTTTCGCGACGATCTACGTGACGCTGGTGCTCGGACTGGCGGCGCTCGGATTCGCGCTGTGGTCGCCGCGGGGCTTCGAGCGCGCGATCGAAGTTGCGCTCTCGATTTTGG
>JANMRV010000633.1:0-15383 GCA_031388685.1 Planctomycetota bacterium | reverse complement strand
ATCCAGAACTCGTCTTCCTCCCAGACCTCGCCGGGGTTGGTCTCGTGCGTCCATTCGATCTTCTCGCCCAGGCGTTCCCGCACCACGCGCAGCACCGGCTGGCGGAAGCTGATCCACTTCGCCGCGTGCGTCTCCTGACTCATCAAGTCATGGCGCTCCGCGCCGAGGCCCATGGGCAAGACGTAGTCCGCGTACTGCGCCGTCTCGCTCCAAGTCGGCGTCAGCGCCGCGTGCAACTCGATCTTCGCCTCATCGCGCAGCACTTCCTCCCACATCATCCCGTCCGGATTGGTCCAGACCGGGTTGTAGACGCGCGTGAAATACGCCGCGATCTTCCCGCGCCCTTCTTTCAAGAAGTGCGGCAGCAAGAACGAGAGTTCGTGGTGCGAAAGCGGCCATTCTTTCGGGTAGAGCAGCTCGCTCCACACGTTCTGCGGCGGCGGTTTCATGAACGGCGGCGGCACGAACTTGTCCGACGAGTTCAGATTCGTCCCACCCTTCGCCGCGACGGAGCCAACCAGCACGCACAGGAACTCGAGACACCTCGCCACCTGCCATCCGCCTTCGTTGCCAGAAGCCGCGTTGCGCCAAACATGCGAAGCAAACGCGCTTCCCGCCTTGCCGATCGCCCGTGCCACTTCGCGCAACACGTTCGCATCCAGCCCGCACTCCACCGCCGCCGCTTCCGGAGTCGCATGCGCATACTGCCGCCGCAACGCCGCCACGAATGCTTCGAAAGTTTCCGGCGCCTTCGGCTCGACGTTGGTGAGGAACGAGCGCCAGTTCACCCAGCTCTCGACGAAGCTGCGATCGAACAGATTCTCTTCGAGGATGACATGCGCAAACGCGAGCAGCATGAACGCCTCGGTGCCCGGAAACGGCGCGAGCCACCAATCCGCCATGGAAGCCGTATTCGAAAGTCGCACATCGACGACCGCGAGCTTCGCGCCCTTCATCTTCGCGTCGATGATGCGTTGCGCGTGCGGATTGAAGTAGTGGCCGGTCTCGAGGTGCGAAGAGAGCAGCAGCATCATCTTCGAATTCTCATGATCCGGCGAAGGCCGATCCGCTCCGGTCCAAAGCGCGTACCCCAGCCGTGCCGCGCCCGAGCAAACGTTGGTGTGACTGTTGTGCCCGTCGACGCCCCAACTTTGCAGCACGCGATCCATGTAGCCGTCGTGACCGGGCCGGCCGACGTGATACATGACTTCGGTGCGGCGATCCTCGATCAGCGCCTTGCGAATTTTCGCCGCGAAGACGTCGAGGACCTCGTCCCAAGTCGTGCGCTCGAACTTGCCGGAGCCACGCGGTCCGGAGCGCTTCAGCGGATAGAGGATGCGCTGAGGGTCGTCGATCTGGTTCTTGGTTGCCGGCCCCTTGGCGCAGTTGCGCCCGCGCGAGCCGGGGTGGTGGGGATTCCCCTCGAGCTTTTCGATCTTCCATGTGGCCTGGTCGACGTAAGCGACGAGGCCGCAGGCAGCTTCGCAGTTGAAGCAAGTGGTCGGGACGAGCGTGTAGTGCCGCTCGACACGCTTGGGCCAAGCCGTGGCGTCGAGAGCGGTCCAGTCGTCCCACTGCGCCATGGGGGGGAAGGACTCGAGGGGCGTGATAGTGATCGGGTGCGCGTCGTGCTTAGGCATTGCGGAGGGAGTATACGGAGGAGGTGGTGAGTCTCGGGATTCCACTGATGCTGACATCCTCCCGCAGCGCACGGGAGCGGCCTCGCCCAGGCTTCAAGTCGCTTCGGCCGCTGCCGAGCGCAACGGCGCGATTCCTCATACCAACGCTGGACCCGCATGATCGCATCGGCCATTGCGTGCGAACTTCGTGACATTCAGCCTCGCCGCCGCGAAACGTCCCCCCCATGGTTCGCAGCGAACATAGGCATGTGCCGCTTGGGCAGAGCCCCATGTAGCACCGCGGCACAGGCATCGACATCTCCAATAACCTTCGGCCAGCTCTGAATGGAGCGGACATGCAAAAATTCATGAAGGTTGCTTGCAATGAGTGGTGCCGCCGAGCACCGTCTGTATGCGACTCGGCATTTCCAACCCCGAAACACGCGAGGAGTCCAAAATGAAGTTCACGCTACTGCCTTTCCCTCTTTTCAACGGGCGGTTAGCCGCATCGCGGAGTGCGTTGCGGCATGAGGTCGCGCGGAGGGTCCTGCGCACTGGACTCCTCGCCATGGCACCTCTGGCATCCGGCCTCGCCTTCGATTCGGTGGGTTGTGGGCTCGATGGGCCGCATCGTTCGTTTCCAAGCGGAACGCAAACCACCGCCGTCTATTGCACGTCGGTCGAAGCCTACAACGCAATGGACAAGATTCTTGGCACCATCGCCGCCCGGGCAACGGCGGGCGACAACTGCCTAACGTGCACTGCACCACTGTCCGGATGCTCGCCGGACGCGAAATGGCATCTCGGATCGGGCGTCACGGCGGCGCCGGTTCAAGTGCCTGCCCCGGGCTGTCCAGACGGCATGGGGTGGATCTATACGGTGACCTATGTCAACCCCTATGCCTATCTGCACTGCACGAGCTGCAACTAGAACAAGGGCAGGAGCGGGCGCGGATGGTCACATTTGACTGCAACCGCTTCATTCTACCATCGACTTGTTCCTAGAGGTAGCTGAACCAGTCGAGGTCGTGCAGGACCTCGGCATGTTCTAGTCAGCCCGGTGAGCAGCCGACGCGACCAGGAATCAAGGTACCGCATGTCCACCTCGACTCGAGTATTCATCGCAGCAGCCCTGCTCGCGTTGGGGGCGCTCGGAGTGCGTGCCTGTGAATTGGAACGAGTGGAGTTGCCGGAGGTAGGAGGGGCCACAGACCCGAATGCCTCAGAGATCACTGCTGCTCGAGCCGCTGCTGAACTTGAACCGGCTGCCAGAATGCCGGTCGACGGCGGCTCAGCGGGCAATTTGTCTCGCCCCATCGAACTCCTGTTTAGGCTCCAGGTGGGGGAGGCAGGCTGGGACGAGCACGCAAACGGAAGCGTGCTGGCCTACTGGCAAGGAATCACGACTCCTCCACCCATGCTGTCAATCAACGATGGGCTGGCCGTGCTGCCGACCCTACCTTCCGGAAGCGAGCGGCGCGACTACCTTCAGTTCATAGAGTTGCGGCTGAACGAGCAGCCTGCGAATGTGATCATGGATCGAACCGTCGTCGGCAATCAAACGCGTGTCGTAGTTGATTGCCACCCGCGCATTTCCACGATTCGTGTGTTTGGTGCTGACAACGGCACGGAGCTGGCCGGCATTACGCTTTGCGAAAGCGGGTCCTGGAAGGAACAGGTACTCGAAGCCCCCACGCAAGACCTTGAGGGGCGGCGCGCGGCTATCATGGGTTCGAATCTGTCATCTCCTATCAACCTGGAGAACCGGGATGGCACGCACATCTACTTCGTGATTGCAGACGGCTACGCCTGGACACGGGTCCCGGTAGATCACGATAGCGCTGGTGTCCATCGGGTGCGTCTGCAAGCGGGTGGTCGGGTGGTGGTAACCATTCCTCCTCAAGCCCGAACGCCAGATGGCGCGCGCCTCCGATTCGATCGTCAACCTCTCGAGCCATCCGGGCTCGCAGCAGTTTGCGCCGACGCGCCCGCGATCTCCGGGCGTGCAACGATCGTCAGCGGGCTTCGTGCCGGAGACTGGCGGGCGCGCGTGGAGATCGGGGACCCCGGAACCGGCGCACTCGTGCTCGGTGAGACGCCATTCTCGATTGTGGCTGGCGGAACGACCGAAGTCACGATCGACTTTTCGAAGCAATCGCCCTCGACTCAGCTTCTCAACTTGTCGGGACTATTGATTCTCCCCGCCGATCAGGGCGTGCCCGAAAGCGAGTTCATCGTCAGGGCGCTTGAGTCCTGGAACGCTCGATATGCTCGTCCGACAACGGGGCAGTTGCAGGGTCTGGAACGAACGGCGGAACCTGGGAACGTGCTGAAGTGGGACTTCGGCTTGGCCCAGCCAGGGCCGTATCGTCTGGAATTGCCGGCACTCCAGTTCGGTAAGCTGCTACATCTTGACGCGGCTTTCGCCGGAATCGAGGTGATCGATCTGTCCAACATAGAGGAATTCAGCATCCAGGTGACGGATCGCGACACAGGTCTTGATGTGGGAGTGGGCAATTTTGTTTGTAGCCGGCCAGGAGCCGCGGAAGACGCCGTCCGAGCGCTTGTGTTCTCTGTCTCGCCCGACAAGGCTACCGAACCTGTGAAGGTGCACGTGCGCCCAGGAAGGTACACGTTTGCGATCACCGATACGCAGGGCAACAAGATGGAGGCGACTGCGGACTTGCTCTCTGGCCAGGGCACCGTCCCCCTCATTGTCGAAAGAAAGCGGACTCAACGAGCGGAGATCACCTGCATATTGGAGTGTGCCGGCGTCAAGTGGCCCGTCGGAATCGAATGGTGGAACCGAGTCCGCATTTCGACCTTTGATGGACAAATCATCAAGCCGACCATGTTCAGACCCACGTCGACTGGAATGGCGCAAGCGTATGCACGGTGCACTTTCGTGATCGATGTCGCGGCGGATGTTCGTCTTGAATTTCCCCTCTTAGACGACTTCAACTCTATCGAGCCAATTTCTGTCACCACGGACCCGATTGCCCCTACGGTGATACCAGTGCCGTTGGCACAAGCATTCTAGTCACGCCACTGCATCAAGGCGGAACGGCAGCGGGACAAGGCTTGAGTTCGAGTTCATCGCACGGGCACTTCGCATGGGGTGGGCCTTTTGCTGGGCCCTACGAGAGTGGCGGCAGCTGTGCCGCGCGGACGTACGCGTACTTGTAGAAGAACAACCCGGCGAGGATCGACACCGCCGCCGCCGCATGCAGTCCCGGCGCAATCCCAGCGACTCGCTGCAGCATCGAAAACGCCAGCAACGCCACCGGCAACACAGTCCCGAGCACCATCCCGAGGCGATAGGGACTCTTGATCCTCCCCATCCGCACAATCGGCAAGTACCCCGTCGCCTGCCGCGCGTTCAGGCTCACGTGCTTTGCCTTGAGCCCGTGCGTCATGAACATCCCGTGCAACGCGATCGAGATCCCGAGCCACAACACCAGATCTCCCGCCGGCTGAGCGAACGGCAGGATCGCCGCCGCTCCACACAAGATCGCTTGCACCAGTAAATGCGGCAGCAGACTCCGCTCCTGCCACAGATCCCGTCCCTCGCATTGCCTGAATAGGAACGCGGTATAAATCGCGGCGGCGGCTCCGAGCGGGACGTTGAACGCGCGCATGTACTTCGCGGCGTTGTCTTGCCCGAACCAGTGCGCTGCGAGGATCGCGGCTGTCAATGTGCTGAACGCGATCAGGATCCACGCGCCACGGACGAGCCAGCTCTTCGTGTTCGGGCGCGTCAGCAGCGTCAGGAACTTCAACGGACGGTGCAGGTCCTCCACCAATAGGAACGTCGTGATCGAGGTGAAGACGAGCGCCAGGATTTCAGGCAGCCAACGCTCGGCGAATGAGCCTTCGGTGATGCCGAAGCCCACCAGGAAAGGGGCGAGCATCGCGGCTCCGGCGGCGAGACCTTTGGTGACCAGGTAGAGCGCGACGGGCCAGCCCCACTCGACTTTGTGGCCGACGTCGAGGACCGTGCGCAGGTCGGGCTCGGTGGGGGCGGCTTCGTCGGGCCAGGGCTCCGCGATCATGTCGGGGCGCTCGCTCCAGATGTAGGTGCTCGGACGTTCGGCGGCACCGGGGATCAGGGAGAAAGGCTCGACGCCGAGATAGTGGACGTTGGGGCCGGTCTTTTGCTCGGGACGACGGACTAGGGTCACGTTTTGGGCGACCATTTGGGAGATGCGCGAGGCGGGGTCGTGCAGGTCGCCGACGATGATGGCTTGCTCGGGGCAGACGATCACGCAAGCGGGCTCGAGGTTCTGCTCGATGCGGTGCGCGCAGAAGTGGCATTTCTCGACGGCGCCGGTGTCCTCGTTCAGATAGATCGCGTCGTAGGGACAGGCTTGCATGCAGGCTCGGCAGCCGATGCAGGCACCGCGGTCGATGTCGACGATTCCGTCAGGGCGCTTTTCGAGCGCGTTGACGGGGCAGATCGTGACGCACGGGGCTTTCGTGCAGTGGTTGCAGCGCAGGACGGCGAAGTGGCGCTTGACGCTGGGGAAGCGGCCTTTTTCGGTGTACTTGACCCAGGTGCGGAAGCTCCCGACCGGGACGCTGTTCTCGGACTTGCAGGCGACCGTGCAGGCGTGACAGCCGATGCAGCGCCGGTGGTCCATGAGAAAGCCGTATTGCATAGGGGGGAGAGTGTAGTGAGCGGGAAGGGTGGGGGATTGGGGGAAGTGAGGGAGGCGAGGGGAAATTGAGGTGGGGGGCGTGCCGCGGAGGGGGATGAGGCGGGGATCGTGCCGCCAACGCGGTCGCGGTTCGCGCGGAGAGGGAGAGCGGGCGGTTCGCGCGGAGACGGGGACCGGTCATTGTCGCGAGGATGCAGGCGCTGGCCGTCAGGCGATGGGACGGGAGCGGGCGTTGCGCGGGGGGGCGAGGAGAATGGAAGCGAGGATCCGCGCCGGTGGCGTGGATCCCCGCTGGGTGTCGAACGGAGCGCTCGGGTTAGAAGAGCGTGGCGTCGAGCATGCGATAGGCGATGCGTGAGCTGATCACGGCAATGTCGTTCATGCGACGCACGTGCAACGTCGCGTCGCCGCCACAGAAGGGACACTCGACCGGCACGGGATCGTCGGTCGCGAGCGCGCTGCAGTGGTGAGAGAGAATCGGAGCAGGCGCGGCGGCGGCGGCTCGCATTCCGAGCGTGACCAAGAGGGCGAGACTCAGAGTCGCTGCCGCAAGAACTAGGCGCTTCATGATTTTCCTTCGGTGCCGGCCCAGGGCCGGATCCACCGTCCAAAGATACGGCTGTTCCGGCCCGACACAAGAGGGCCAAGTCCGTACGACTTCTGTCGGGCCTCGGCGGCGCCGCCAGAGAGGTTATTTGGCCCGCCCGGCGAGCTTCGAGGCCAGCGCCGCGAAGCGCGGGTCGCTACGCAGCCCCTCGTAGTCGGGGTGGGTCTCGAGGCGCTTCGCATCCTCGAAGCCCTGCTGGATGGCGCGGTCGAGCTGCTCGAGGGCCGAACCGCGCAATTCGTCCAGCGTGGTCTGGCGTTCGTCGCCGAGCAGCCCGGGATCCTTCTCGGCTTCGCGATCGATGTGCACGAAGAGCTCGAAGGCCTGGAAGGAGATGTCGCTGCGGCGCACACCGAACTCGAGCGCGGCACGCGTGGTCTCGAGCGCGGTGGGCCAGTCGCCGAACTTGCATTCGACTTCGGCACGCTGCATCAGGCACGCCGCAAGGCCACCAAGCACGAGCGGATGTTTGGGTAGCGCGCGACGCACTCGCTCGGAAATCTCGACGGCGCGATCGGCGTCGGCACGCGCTTCATCGATGCGATCGAGGCCCAAGAGCGACGTCGAACGATTGCCAAGGGTAGTGGCCAGCGTGCATTGCAGCTCGATCCGCGCAGCGTCGAGTTTCACCAGAGTCTCGCTCTGCCGCAACGCCCCGTCGAAAATCTGCTGGGCCTCGCTCCAGCGCGACTGATTGTTCAGGTGATAGCCGAGATTGTTCGCAACCGCGACCAGGCCATTGCCCACGCGCAGGTCCTCGGGAAAGCTCGTCGTCAGACTCCGGCCGATCTCGAGGCCCTTGAGCAGCACGCGCTCCGCCTCGACCGGGTCGTGGACGGCCAGCTCCAACCCGTAGTTGACCGCAACCTCCAGCAAATGGGTCTGCAGGTCGCGCACGTCGGGGTGCTTGGTGAGACACTCAAATCCAATCGTCCAGGCCTCGCGCAGGTGAACTCGGGCCTGATCCGTCAACTCGCCTCTGCGCTCGCAATTGGAAAGTCCGTTGAGGCAGGTCACGAACTGAGCGACGAACCCGGGATCGTCGGGGTTCTGCTCGATCACCGGTCGCAGGACCTCGACCGCGCGGGTGCGGTAGACCAGGGCGCGCTCGTCCTTGCCGACGGCCATGTCGATTCCGCCCAAGTTCAACAGTACAGCCGAAAGATCGTGGGCGAAGCGCGGGTTCTCCGGCACTTCCGCGGCCAGTTTCTCGATGATCGGCAACGCTTCTTCGTAAGCGGCCAGCGCGAGTTTCAAGTTGCCGACTTGCTGATACTTGCGCGCGAGCTGCACCAGATTGGAACTTTGGACGTGACGCGAGTTCACTGAGTCGGGATCGACGGCCAAAACCTGGCGCGAAAGTTCGACCGACTTGACGTACTCGGCGGTCGCCTGATCGGACTGCCCGAGATCCTCGTACACGTCGCCGATCGAACGCGTCACGCGAGCGATCTCGCGCTCGACCGAAAGATTGTGCGGATCGTCGACCAGGAGCCTTTTGTAAAACGCCAGCGCGCGCTCGACCAGCGTCTTGCGCACCGGTTCGAAAGTCGGAACTTCGCGCAAGTCCTCGGATCCGACCGTGGCGAGCAGTTGGTTGATGGCGTCGAAGGCGTATTGGAAATTCTGCTCTGCGCGCGTGCGTTCGCGCTCCTCGCGCGCGAGCGACGTCGCCAGGTCGGCGTTCTTGGCTTCCAACTCGGTCTTGGCCGACGCGAGACTGAGGTTGGTCGCGCGCACGGTCTGGTTCGCGCTGCGCAGGTCGGCATTGAGCCCGTGTTCCTTGTCGGCGGCGCGCGCCTGCAAAATTCCATATCCGAGCGGGCCGCCGATCAAAACGAGCGCGCCGAGAAACCCGGCCGCGGTGCCGGCAGGATTGCGCTCGACCCAGCGCCGCGCGTGAAGCCAGGCACTCGTACGGCGCGCGGCGATCGGACGGCGTTCCAGCACGCCGGCCAGGTCGCTCGCCAGCGCGCCGGCGGTCGCGTAGCGCCGCGCCGGATCCAGCTCCATGGCCACGTTGCAAATCGTTTCGGCGTCGATCGAGACGCCGGGGTTCAGGCGGCGAAGCGCAACGTGCTCGCCTGAGGCGATGCGTTGGGCCAGCAGCGCGGCCGAATCGCTCTCGAAAGGAAGGCTCAGGGCCAGCGACTCGAACAGCGTGGCCCCGAGCGAATAGACGTCGCTGCGCGGACCGGCTTCGGTCACGCGGCCGTCGATCAGCTCGGGCGGCATGTAAGGCAGCGAACCCAGTTGCGCGCCGCTCTTGGTCAGGCGCTCCGCGCCGGCGCGACTGGCCAGGCCGAAGTCGAGCAGGCGCGCGCGGCCGTCGGGCGTGATCATCACGTTCGATGGCTTGATGTCGCGATGGATTACGCCGCGCGCGTGCGCGTGCTCGAGCGCAACGGCGATCTGGCGCGCGATCTCAAGGCACGAGCGCACGAAGCTGCCTTCGAACATCGGCGCTTTCGCGCATTCGATGCCGCAGCGCAAATGGACCGCGCGGGCGAGATCCGCGGCGCTGAGCGAATCGGGAGCGCGGCCGGCGAATTGCTTGAGCACGTCGCCGAGCGAAGCGCCTTCGACGAGTTCCATCGCGAAGTACGGCACGCCGTTGTCCTCGGCGAAGGAAAAGATCTGCACGATGCCGGGGTGCTGGAGCTTGGCGACCGCCTCGACTTCGCGCCGGAAACGTTCCTTGGCTTGGCCGAAATAAATCTGCTCGGGGCGGATCACTTTCAAGGCGACGCGCCGGCCCAGCGTGATTTCCTCGGCGAGGTAGACGACGCCCATGCCGCCGTGGCCCAGTCGTTCGATCAGCCGGAAATTGCCGAGGCGCTCGGGAATCGCCTCGGCGTTTTTGCCGCCGAGGAGTCCGGCGCGCTCCAGATTGAGGACGCGCTCGCGCACCGCGGCGCTGCTCGAAGAATGGCGCTTGGCGAACTCGTCGAAGTTCTTGACCAGGCCCTCTTCGCGCTCTTCCAAATAAAGGAAGACAAGTTCCTCGACCTGGTCGCGCGGCATGTCGCTGGGGTTTTTCAGTTCTGACATCGGATTCAGCATCGCCGTGACGTGCGCCGGCCGCAAGTCGCCACGGACTACTTCGAGCGCGAGTTCAGCTCCGAAACCAGTTGGTCGAAGCGCGGATTGCCGCGCAGGCCGGCGTAATCGGCGAGCGTTTCCAGACGCTTGACATCGCCGAACCCGCCCGCGACGGCGGCGTCGAGTTGTTCCAAGGCCGCCTCGGCAAGAGCGTCGCGCTCGGCCTCGCGTTCTTCGCTAGTCAGGCTCGTGTCCGCTCCGGCCTTGCGCGCGCAATTCCAATACGTCTCGAAGGCCTGGAAGGAAACGTCGTTGCGAACCGCGCCGAGTGAGAGCGCCTCGCGGATCGACTCCACGCCGCGACGCCAGTCGCCCATTTCGAGTTCGACCTGTCCGCGCTGCATGATGCAGGCCGCGCTGCTGGCGATGACGCCGGGATGTTTCGGCAGGCTTTTGCGCACCTCTTCGAGCATCGCGACGGCGCGCAATGCGTCGGCCAGCGCGAGGTCGTGCCGGCCCTGGTTCAGCCGCGCCGCCGAGCGGCCCCCGTAGGCGGAAGCGACGATGAACGGAAATTCGATGCGGTCGGGCGCGTCGCGGCACAGGCGCTCGCCTTCGTCGACGGCATCCGCGAGCACCTTTTCCGAATCCTCCCACTGGCTCTGATTGCCCAGGTGAATCCCCAGGTTCACGGCGATTCCCAGGAAGCCGCGCCGCACCAGGGCGTCGAGCGGATAGTCGTGCATCAACCGCTTGCCTTCCTCGAATCCGGCGCGCAGCACGCGCTCCGCCTGCACCGGGTCGCGACTCATCAACTCCAGGCCGAAGTTCACCGTGTTCTCCAGGAACCCGGTGCGGACCGTGCGCGGAGCCGCGCCCGCGGCGACGAAGTCTCGAATCAGCGTCCAGCCTTCGAGGTGAGCTTCGCGTGCTTCGCGCGGATGACCCAGCTTGTCCTCGCAAATCCCGCGGAAGGACAGGGCCGAGGATAGCGCGTCGTAGTGCATCGCCTGGCTGGGTTCCTTGGCCAGCAGCTCGCGCCCGAGCGCCGCGGATTGCGTGAATCGTTCCAACGCGTCCTCGAGATCGCCGACCTGATAGTCGATCAGGCCGCGATTCGTGAGCCCGGTCGCAAAGCAGTGCCCGTAGCTGGTGTTGTCGGGGACCTCGGCGACGAGCGCTTCGATGATCGGCAACATTTCGTCGTAGGCATCGCGGGCTTCATCGCGCTTGCCCTCGCGCGAGTAGACGTTGCCCAGCTGAGAAAGCGTCGAAGCGAGGATGTAGCGCGTGTCGGCGTCGGCCTGCTCGCTCTCGAGCAGCGCGCGCGCGCGTTCCACCGCCAGTTCGTACTGTTTCTTCGCCTCGCCGCCGCGGCCGAGGCCCTCGAGGACGTCGCCGACGGAACGGGCCGTGCGCGCCAGCTCGCGACGCACGCCGATGTCCGTCGGATCGTCCACCTGCAGCTTGGCGTAGAACTCCAGCGCGCGTTCGAGCAGCTTCGTGCGCACAGGATCGAAGCGGGGGACCTCGCGCAACTCATCCGCCCCGACGGACACCAGCATCTGGTCGATCGCGTCGAAGGCATTTCCGAAGTTGCGTTGTGCACGCGCGCGTTCCTGTTCCTCGCGGGCAAGACTGTTCGCGAGGTCCGCATTCTTCGTTTCGAGCTCGCGCTTGGCCTGCTCTAGATTCGCGTTGACCTCGCGCACGCTTTGATTGGCGTCGCGCAGGTCCGCGTTGAGACTGCGCTCCTTGTCCGCGGCGCGTCCCTGCAAGAAGCCGTAGCCCAGTGGGCCGCCGGCGATCACGAGCACGGCGAGCACGGCCGCGGCCGCACCCGCGGGATTGCGCTGCACGAAGCGCTGCGTCCGCACCCACGCGTTGATCCCGCGCGCTTCGATCGGGCGTCGTTCCAGGACGCAGGCAAGGTCGGCGGCCATGGCCCCGGCCGTTGCGTAGCGCCGCGCGGGATCCAACTCCATGGCGACGTTGCAGACCGTTTCGGCGTCGGCCGACACGTCCGGGTTCCGCCGCCGAACGGATTCGTGCGCGCCGCTCGTGATGCGTTGCGCGAGCAGCGCCGTGGAATCGCCTTGGAAAGGCAGGCTCAGCGCCAGGGCTTCGTGCAGGGTTGCGCCGAGCGAATACACATCGGCGCGCGCATCGGCGGCCTCGACTTGGCCGCGGATCAACTCCGGCGGCATGTAGGGCAGCGAGCCCAACTGCGCGCCCGTGCGCGTCAAGCGCGAGGCGCCGGCGCTGCTCGCCAGGCCGAAGTCGAGCAGCCGCGCGCGGCCGTCGGGCGTGATCATGACGTTCGAAGGTTTGATGTCGCGGTGCACGACACCACGTTCGTGCGCGTGTTGCAGCGCGACGGCCACCTGGCGCGCGATTTCTAGGCACGAGCGCACCCAGCTGCCTTCGAACAGCGCCACCTTCGAGCATTCGATTCCTGAGGTCGCGCTGACCACGCGGGCCAGATCGGCGCCGCTGAGCGAGGTCGCCGAACGGCCGGCGAATTGCGCCAGCACTTGACCGAGCGATGCGCCCTCAACGAGTTCCATCGCGAAGAACGGCACGCCGCCGTCCTCGGCGAAAGAATAGACCTGCACGATCCCCGGGTGCGCGAGCTTGGCCACGGCTTCGACTTCGCGCCGAAAGCGCTCCTTGGCCTGCGGCATGTAGATTTGCTCAGGCCGGATGAGTTTCAGCGCCACGCGCCGTCCGAGGCTTTCTTCCTCGGCCAGGAAGACGATGCCCATGCCGCCGCCGCCCAGGCGTTCGATCAAGCGAAAATTCCCGAGGCGTTCGGGGAATTGTGGCTGCGCGTCGTTGCTCATCAGACCCGCGCGTTCGAGCGCGACGATGCGCTCGCGCACGGCGGCGCTGCTGTCGGGATGGCGCCGGGCAAAGTCGTCGTAACCGCCGACCAGCCCCTCCTCGCGCTCCTCGAGATAGAGGAAGACCATTTCCTCGATCCCATCGCGACCGGGCTGGCTGTCGACTTTGATTTCGGACATGGAAGGAGACGGCTGTTTCGGAGGGCAAGTCAGCAGAAGTCAGCATCGCCCCACAGGCGATGATCCGTCAAGGCGCAGGGCTTGGGTCTTGCCCTAATGCCGATGAAGCGGCGTTCAGCGTTCCAGGACATGGCTCGCGACCGTGGCTCCGCGTGCGTTGACGATCTCGATCGTCAGGCGACCGGCTCCGTCGACGGAGAGCATGCCGAAATTGAACCAGTTCAGGGCTTCGTCAAAGCTCGCCGGCTTCGCGGGCGGGCCATGAAAGAAGAGCCGCCGCGGGCGAAACGTCGGATCGAGCGCCTGCGATGGGAAAAGGCCCGCGCTGAGCGGACCGCAGACGAACTCGCGCACGTGGCATTCCGGCGCGTCCGGAAACGGCGTGTATTCGAAGCCCGTGGCGAAGTGCACGTCGGTCGTGAGCCAGATCGTGTTGCCGATGTCGCGCACGCGCAGCGTGGCGAAGAGCAGCGCGAGTTCGCGCTCGAAGCCCGTGGCCGAATCCTCGTTCGCCCAACCATCACGCGCCGTGGGACTGCCGGTCGGGATCGCGATCGGCACGCTCGAAATCACGATGCGCCAGGTGGCGTCGCTCGCGGCGAGAGCAGCTTCGAGCCAGTCGAGTTGCTCCGTGCCGAGTTGAGTCTTCGGTGTCGGGTTGTCGTCGCGCGCGCGATTGGGATCGCGGAAGCTGCGGTTGTCGAGGAAGAAGAGTTCGAGGTGTTTTCCCCAACGGACCGAACGATACAGGCGCTCGCCGTGTTCGTCGCCGATCGTGTTGTAGTCGCAAAACGCGCGGAAGCCGATCGGCAGCAGGTGTTCTTTCGCGTCGAAGGGCGGCTCGCTGCGCAGGTCTTCGCTCGGCGAAAAATCGTTGACGACTTCGTGGTCGTCCCAGACTGCGTAATAAGGCGTGCGCGCGAGCAACTGTTGCAATCCGGCGTCAGCGCGGTTGTAGCGCCAATGTGCGCGATAAGTCTCGATCGAAGCCGAAGGACCGAAGTCGCCGGGCAATTGTGCGTTTCCGTAGAGTCCGACCGGCTCGACCGCGAGGTCGCCGTAGATCATGTCGCCTAGGCCGATGAAGAAATCCGGCTTGCGCTCGAGAATGCGCGGCATGATCGCGAAGCCCGACTGCGCGTCGCGGCCGACGTTCTGTCCGGCGAGATCGCCGCTCCAGGCGAACGACACGGCGTGCGTGTCGTCGGGATCGGGCGCGGTGGCAAACCACGCGCGCTCGGTCGCGGTATCGGGCGCAGCCGAGGCCTCGCGCTTGGGCGTGAACCAAACGCGCGCGCAGTACTTGGTGTTTGCCTGCAAGCCTGCGATCTCGACGCTCGTGGCGAAGTCCGTATCCGCGCCGACCTGCTTGTTCGCGTTGGCGATCGTCCGGGCATCCTCCGCGAGCGTCACCGCAACGTGCATCCAGCCCGGTCGGTCGTTGCGGGCCCAGATGCGCGCGCGCTTCGTGCGGACCTCCCCGACCAGGACACCGTGAGTTGGCGGGCTGGCCCGAAGATCCTCGGGCCGGTCGGGCGCAGCGCATGCCCCGATGGTCAGCGGGATCCAGAGCAGCCAAGTGCGCCTTGAACAAGGTGTCATCGCGCAGATCCTATCCGTCCCGGCCTGCGAATCGGACAGTACGGTGCCAGGCACGATTTTTCCCTATTCGCGGAAGGTTGCGGCGACCTTGCGGCTCGCGCAACATGTGAGGCATGAAATGGAAACCGATTCTGGCCGTCGTCGGCGCGGCGCTGGTGATTTCCGCCCTGCACGTCACGGTCAACATCGGCTGGGATCGCTGGCTCGGCGACATGAAGGTGCTCTTCGGCGGCGAGCGGCGGCAAATGATCGTCGGCTTCCTGCCGGTGACCTGTCATTTGACATGCCCTGTGGTCGACTGGACCACGCGCCACTCCGATTCCGGCGCGCTCTACGAGAGCAAGAAGTACTCGGAATTCCCGACGATCTGCGAGGACCTCACCGAAGGCACGCTCGGCGCGGCCTTTCTCAATGCTCCGCTCGCGATTGCCATGGTCGCCCGCGGCGTGCCGGTAAAACTCGTTTCGCTCGGACACCGCGACGGTTCGGCGATCGTCATTCCCGCGGCCTCCGAAGTCACCGACATCGCGCAGCTCGTCGGCAAGCGCATCCTGATTCCATCCAAGGCGTCCAATCAGCAGTTGTGGCTCGCGCGCCTGTGCAAGCAGAAGGGCCTGAAACTCGGCGATTTCACAGTCATCACCTGCCCGCCGCCCGACATGCCCGCCATGCTCGAGACCGGTCAATGCGATGCCTACATCGTCGGCGAACCGTTCTGCGCGCGCGCCGAATTGGCGCACACGGGCAAGGTGCTGCTGCAGGTCAAGGACTCCTGGCCTGGTTTCATTTCCTGTGGACTGGTCGTGCGCCAGGATTGGATCGACAAGGATCG
>JANMRV010000586.1:0-6389 GCA_031388685.1 Planctomycetota bacterium | reverse complement strand
CACACTGTTGCCAATTTCACTTTCGCTGCTTCATGGAACACTTCGACACCGTGATCATCGGCTCTGGTGCAGGCGGATTGGCCACGGCCATCTGCCTGTCAAGAGCTGGACAAAAAGTGCTCGTTCTCGAACAACACGACGTCCCTGGTGGCTGGTGCCATAGCTTCCAGCTCAACGGGCAGCGTTTCAGTCCGGGCGTACACTACATCGGTGGGCTGGATGCCGGGCAATCCACAAGCAAGCTCTATGAAGGGCTCGGCGTCGCCAATGACCTCGTGTTCTTCAGAATGAATGCCGAGGGATATGAGCACTGCTGGATCGGCGCTGAACGGATCGACATGCCGGCGGGACTCGAAGCGCTGGACCGGAGTCTGGCCCGTCGATTCCCGGATGAGAAAGAGCGTCTTCATGAGTACCTGACTCTTGTCAGGCAAGTAAGCCGCGAGCTCCAGCTCCTGCCGAGAGTGAGGACGTTTTGGGACAAGATCACCATTCCCTTTCGCACCAAGCACATGGGGAAGTTTGCCCTGTTCAGTCTCAAGCGCGTGATCGACTGGCACATCAAGGACCCCGTCTTGAAAGCGGTCTTGAATGTGCAGTGCGGAGACCACGGGCTGCCACCCTTCAAGGCTAGTTTTCCCGTGCACTGCGCGGTGATGGATCACTATTTTGACGGCGCCTATTACCCAATGGGAGGAGGCGCCGGCATCGTCAAGGCATTGACGAAGGCGTTCAAGACGCATGGAGGAGAGATCCGGACCAAACAACGCGTCAAGCACATATTGATCCGCGACCGCCGGGCCATTGGCGTCGAGCTGGATAATGGTCAGCAGATTTTGGCCAACAGCGTGGTGTCCAACGCCGACCCAAGGGTCACGTATACCCAGCTCGTCGGGAAGGAACACATCAGTGCCAGGCTGAACAGGAAATTGTCAAAAACAAGGTTTTCCGTCACGTCGCTCATGCTGTTCTTGACTCTGGATCTTGATGTCACGAAGGCAGGTCTGGATTCAGGTAATATCTGGATGCTGGAACACGAGAGAATTGACGACATCTACCTCGAAATGATGGCGAAAAACCTCCTCGATGGAGACGAATTTCCTGCAGTATTCATCAGCTGCACCACCTTGAAGGACCCGTCCAGTTTCAACGGACGATACCATAACCTCGAGGTTGTCACGTTCATTGACTACGATAGCTTTGGGCAATTCAATGGTACCGGTGATCATCATGGTGACGCCTACAGCAGGCAAAAGGAGAGGATTTGCGCGAAACTGATGAACAGCATTGAACGGATCATTCCAGGCGCCAAAGAACATGTCGTGCAAATGGAATTGGGTACGCCCAAGACCAACCAGTTCTACCTCAATGCTACCGATGGCTGTGTCTACGGCACCGAGAAGTCGTTCTTTCAGGTTGGCCCATTTTCATTCAAGATTCGATCAGAGATCGAGGGCCTTTTCCTGTGCGGGGCGAGCACGCTGGCGCACGGTGTGAGCGGAGCGACTTATTCAGGAGTGGCCGCTGCTGCCCAAATACTCGGCTGCAAACCCGAAGACCTGCTCCACTCCGACGAGAATCAACGGGTGCGAATTTACGATGCCGAAGATCGCACGACGTGGCCGGATTGGATCGATCAGAAAGTGGCGGGCAAGAAAAGCAGGTTCAAAGAAATCGATGCATGATTTGTCCACAGAGTCCTGGCGCCCGTGGCGTCCGATCGTGACTTGATCGTGCCGTGACGGTTACGACCTTTCGTGGCACACTCATAGCGTCTCGACCCCCAGAAACTGCGAAAACGACGGCTATGCGGCCCCACCCCCAGGCGCGGTGTTACCGTGAAGGCATGATCATGAACTTGGAACTCCTATCCTCGGAATCAGGGCGTTGAATAGAAAGGACGCGCAGGCGACCGGACAGGCGGGGAAAGAACTCGGTTTCTGGATGTGCACGGCCCTGGTGGTCGGAAACGTCATCGGCATGGGCATCTTCATGCTGCCGGCGTCGCTCGCCCCTTATGGCTTCAACGCGCTCATCGGCTGGGGAATCACCGTGCTCGGCATGTCCGTACTGGCGCGCGTGTTCTCGCGGCTCGCCCGGCAATTCCCGAGTGCCGACGGACCGTACGCCTACATCCAGGGTGCGCTGGGCGAAGGCCCGGCATTCGTGGCGATTTGGTGCTACTGGGTGTCGTGCTGGATCACCAATGCCGCGCTCGCCATCGGAATCGTCGGCTATCTGGCGGCAGTTCTTCCGGCCGCCGCGGCCGTTCCCTCGGCTGTGGTTGCGCTCGGGTTGATCTGGTCCTTCGTCCTGATCAACCTGTTCGGCGCGCGCGCTGGCGGGCGCGTGCAGATACTCACGACACTGCTCAAGCTGCTGCCGATGGTTGCGATCATGCTGCTCGGGCTTGCGGTGCTGGCGACAGAGCCGTCCGCGTACACGAGCCAACTGCCAACCACTCCCTTGACGCTGCACGACCTCATGGCGGCCTCGACGATTGCGTTGTTCGCGATGCTCGGCGTCGAGTCGGCGACAATCCCGGCGGGGCGTGTCCGGGACGCGGCCCGCACGATCCCGCGAGCAACGATGGCTGGAACCTTGCTCACGGCCGGGATCTACCTCGCCGTCTCGACGGTGGCGATCTTGCTGGTGCCGCAACAGGAACTCGCCGCGTCCAGCGCACCGTTCGTGGAGCTGCTGAATCGCTATGGCAGCCGTGGCAACGGGCAGTGGCTCGCGGCGTTCGTCGTGGTGAGCGGACTCGGCGCGCTGAACGGCTGGACGCTGCTGACCGGCGAGCTCACCCGCAGCATGGCGCTGCACGGTGTGCTGCCGGCACGACTGCAGGGCCTGAACCGACGCGGCGCACCCGCGCTGGCGCTCGTCGTGACCGGTCTGCTCGCCAGCGCCATGGTGCTGATGAACTACAGCAAGTCCCTGGTGGCGGGCTTCACGTTTCTGACACTCGTCGTGACTGCCGCCAACCTGCCGCTCTATCTTTTTTGCGCAATGGCTCTGGCGGTTTGCTGGAAACGCGGCGAGCGACCGAGATCGTCCGACTTCCTGGTGCTCGGCCTGCTCGGCACGGCCTACTCGATCTTCGCGTTCATCGGCCTCGGCCGCGAGCTCTTCCTGTGGTCGCTCGTGCTAGCCGCCGCGGGCCTGCCGATCTATCTGCTGAGGGGTGCAAGGCGCAGGATCGGCGCAGACCGCGAAGCCGAGTAGGCGACTTTTTTCCGCGGGCTGCGAGGCTCACGAAGCAGGGCTCATCGCGAACATGGCGTGCCTCACTTTCGGGCGGAGCACCAGATCCAGCAAGAGCTGTTGCCCTGAAGGCATGCTCCGGGCTTGGAGGTCCCATCCTCAGCACGCGCCGCGCAGCCTGCTCCGGTCGTATGGAGTGATGTCCCCGCATGGCGGGCCACAGCGGAAGCGAGCAGCGCGGCAGTTTCAACGCCAGCCGTAGGCCCAGTAGAACGCGGGAGCAACGTGTTCGGCCGGCGTGTCGCCCGCCAGACTCAGGCAGAAGCCGACCGGCGCTTGCTCCATGTCGTCGTGGCGCCCGTTGTACTGCGTCGCGCCGAAGCGCCTGCCGACCGCGAGCACTTCAAAGGAGACGAACCTAGACTTCGCCGTGTCGAACTCGGCGGATCCGAAAAGCTCCAAATTCATTCCGATCTTGTGCTTCGCCGGCCCTTGCGTGTCCTTCAAGCCATCGAGGGCCCAGATGCCCTCGTGCTCGGCGCGCGTCGCGCCGCGGAATCGCACGGTCACGATGCCGTGGGCGACGCTCAACACCTCAGAGTCGAGCACGGCTAGCTTCACGTCCTCGTTGGAGTAGTCGATGGTCTGGCCGCGCACGTTGTCGACGAAGTTCAGGCGAGCGAGACGCCGAATCAACGCCTCCGGGACATGCGCCGTTTCGCCCTTGCGCAAATCCGAAGGCAGGAGTGAACGCGCCTCTTCGGCACGGAACCACGCGTAGTCCTGATTCCACGCATCGGCGCGCCAGTCGCTTGGCTGCTGCTCGCCCGGCAGGTCGCGCGAGAACACGCGCAGGACCAGTCCGTCCTTCGGATAGCGCTGCTCGGGCCGATCTAGCTTGACCGTTTCCGCGCTCGGATCGCCTGTCTGCATGCGCTCCGACTCACGGGTCGAGTTCCACTTTTCCAAAGCCCGCTTCAGCATGGCAGCCATCTTCTGCGGATCATTCGTGTTGATGCTGGCCAGCATCAAGCCGCTCGGCGCGGTGGCGTAGATCCCTTGTCGTGTGCCGGTCGGCTGGGTGCGGCCGGCGTAGTGACCTTGCTCGAAGATCTTCTGCGCCAGCAGGCACTCGGGGTCCTTGCCGCGCTGCAGACGATTCACTTCGTCAGCGCATGCGACGAAGTTTTTCAGCAGCGCTTGAACTTCGGGATTCGACCAGACGGACCGTCTGGCGATGACTCCATTGTTTCACGTGCAGGCCAGCGGGTGGCCGTTCATTGCCCACAGCAGGATGGGCTTGCCCGTCGCTTGCGCTTCGACCACCGCTTCCCAGAACGTCGGCTTCCAAGCGCAGTCCTCGAAGGCGAACTCCGCGCGCTTGGGCCGGATCGTGTCGCGCCACCGCGCGAAGTTGCTCTCGTCGAGCTTTGGAACTTGGACGCTCAGAGAGACTGCGAGCAAGGTCAGGACGCGGAAGAACATGGTGGTGCAATCCTACCAATCCGCTTCGGCGCCGACTGAGCCATTCAGATCTCTGACCTAGGCCCCGACGTGGGGCCAGTTCTTGGGGAGAAGACCGGTCGCGATCAACCACTCGCTGGCGCGCCTGCGCGACCACTTGTCGCGCTTGGCCCGAGCCTTGGGCTTGCGGCACTGGCTGCGCGCGGCTTCCCCTGGGGGAAGGGAAGACTCTTCCCCACACGCCATCTCGATTGCGCGGACTGATCGCCTGTCATCCACTTCAACACACTCGAGCCAGGTCCCTACTGAAACGGGAATGGCTCAGGGCTATCCTTGGAGCTCAAACGCCGAGACCTACTGCCTCGCGCGCAAGGCAATCGGCGAGGCGATGAAGCGGCGCCTGGCTGCCAAGCAGAGTTTCCCCAAGAAGACCGCACGAGTCTCATGCGACAGCTCATCAGCGCCATTCTCTGCGTGTCGTGCAGCGCGGCCCCGCAACTCCCTGGGGCCAACAATCCGGCAGCCGCGCGCCCCAATGTCGTCTTCATTTTCGCCGACGATCACTCCATCCAGACCATCGGGGCGTACGGCGCGCGTCTGTCGGCGTTCTGCCGGGAGCAGGGCGTGACTCCGAACATCGACAAGCTGGCCGCACAGGGTGGCTTGTTCGTGAACAGCTTCTGCGGCAACTCGCTTTGTTCGCCCAGCCGCGCCTCGGTACTGACCGGCTTGCACAGCCACGCCAACGGCGTCGAGACGCTCGATCAACCGATCAAGGCGGGACTGTGGACCTTTCCAGTATCTCTGCGCGAAGCGGGCTACCAGACGGCGGTGATCGGCAAATGGCATTTGGGCACAACTATTCCCGAATACGCCGACTGGTGCATTCTGCCGGGGCAGGGCAACTATGTTGATCCGGCGTTCATCAGCAAGAGCGGCCGTGAAAATCACGCCGGCTATGTAACCGACATCACCACCGACATGGCGCTGGACTGGCTGGAAAAACACGATCCTTCCAGGCCGTTTTTCCTCGCGATTCATCACAAAGCGCCGCATCGCAACTGGGAGCCTCCCCTCCGTTACGCCACGTGGCTCGACGACGTCAGCGTGCCGGAGCCGGGCACTTTGTTCGACGACTACGCTGATCGTGCTTCGCCGGCACGGTTGCAGGAGATGAGCATCGGCAAGGATATGACGATGTCTTCCGATCTGAAGGTCGGCACCAAGTTCGCCTCGAACCCGCTCTATGCCGCGCGCAATGCCGACTTCGCCGCGAAGGAGCCGTTAGGCGACGACCTCACGCGCTGGAAATATCAGCAATATCTGAAAGATTATCTGCGCTGTGTCAAAGCCGTGGATGACGGCGTTGGGCGCGTCATGGAGGCCTTGAAAAGCGCCGGGCTGGAAACGAACACAATTGTCGTCTACTCCTCCGACCAGGGATTCTACATGGGCGAACACGGCTGGTTCGACAAGCGCTGGATCTACGAGGAATCGCTGCATATGCCCTTCATCATCCGGTGGCCAGGCGTCGTGAAGGCGGGCACGCGCTTCGAGCCCTTCATTCAAAACATCGACTACGCACCGACCTTCATGGACATGGCGGGTGAAAAGGTTCCCGACGGGCTGCACGGACGATCTATCGTTCCCATCCTGCGTGGGGAAACTCCCGCGGACTGGCGCAAAAGTGTTTACTATCGTTACTGCGACAAGAACGG
>JANMRV010000539.1:0-10104 GCA_031388685.1 Planctomycetota bacterium | reverse complement strand
GCTGGTTGGCTGTCTGACACCGCTCGAACGCGCGGCGACGTTAGGATCCGCCTCCCTGCGCGCGGCGTTCATTTGGATCCGCGCGATCGTCCCACCCTTGGAGGAGTCGATGGCCGTCTTGATTTCCGCGTGCCTGAGTCTTGCCTGGTTCGCTGTGCAGGAGGCTTTGCCGCCTCGAACGCCTGAGCTCGTGACCAACGATCAGCTCAAAGGCAAGCTGCTCGCGATCGCCACGATGCATCCTGAGTGCGCGACACTCTTGCCGATCGGTTTCTCGCGCGATCATCGCGAAATCGATGTGTTGCGACTCGCCGCGGGCGAACCGCCCAAGGGTCAGCCCGCAATCCTCGTCGTCGCCAACATCGACGGGCCGCAGACGTTTTCTTCCGCGGTGGCGCTGGCCCACGCGCAGGCGATCGCAGAGGGATTTTCGACCGACGAGAAGATCAAGAAATTCCTCGCGAGCACGACGCTCTATATTTTGCCGCGCGCCAACCCCGACGCGGCGCAGGCGCGTTTCGCCAGGCCGCTGTTCGAACTCGAAGCGACGGGCACGGGCGTCGACGACGATCGCGACCGGCGCGAGGGCGAAGATCCGCCGAGCGATGTCGACGGCGACGGCGTGATCGCGACGATGCGCTGGAAAGATCCCGAAGGCGAATGGATCGTCGATCCCGCCGATGCACGCTCGATGATCAAGGCCGATGCGAAGAAGGGCCAGCGCGGCGAGTACAAGCTCAGCCTCGAGGGCCGCGACTCGGATCACGACGAAAGAGCGGCCGAGGACAGCGCACACGACGCGATCCTCAATCAGAATTTTCCGCATGAGTGGGCCGAACACGGCGACCACGCCGGGCGCTTCCCGATGGACGAGCCCGAGGCGCGCGCGATCGCCGATTTCATGCTGCTGCACAAGGACCTCGCGCTGGTCATCACCTACGGCACGCTCGACACGCTGATCGAAAAGCCGAAATCCGTGGGCGACAGCGCGCCGGCGCAAAAGCGCATTCCACCGGCCGGCTGGCTCGAATCCGACGCGGCACTGCTCGCGGAACTTTCCAAGCGCTACGGCGAGATTACCTCCAACAAGACCAAGGGCCGCGGCGTCGAAGCTGGTTCGTTCCAGGCCTGGGCCTACCAGCATCGCGGACTGTGGAGCCTCGCAATTCCGCTGTGGGACATGCCGACCGAGGTCAAAAAGAAGGAAGGCGAGGCCGCGGGCGCGGACAAACCGGCAGGCGACAAACCCGCAGAAGACAAGGCCGCAACCGAAAAGCCTGCGGGCGGCGAGAGCGCGAAACCCGAGGACGCTGCGAAGCCGGCGGGCAAGTCGGGCGGCAAGTCGGACAAGGAGAAGAAGGACGAAGCCAAGTCCAACGAGGACGTGCTGCGCCTCAAGTGGATGGACTCCGCGGAGGAGAGCGCGCGCTTTGTGCCGTGGAAGAATTTCGCCCATCCGGAACTCGGGCCGGTCGAGATCGGCGGCTTCGCGCCGTACGCGCGCACCGAACCGCCCAAGGCCGAGTGGGCACCCATCGCAAGGAAGGAACTCGACTTCCTGCTGACCCTCGGCGCCGACCTGCCGCGCATTTCCATCCAGGAATTCAGCGCGAAACGTCTGTCGCCGGGATTGATCGAGGTCAAGGCCGCGCTGCTCAACGATGCCTTGCTGCCCGTGGCGAACAAGGCCGCGCAGCGCGCCGACTCGGCGCGTCCGCTGAAGGCCAGACTCGTGCTGCCCGACGGAGCGAAACTGGTCGGCGGATCCGTGCAGACCCTGATCCGCGATCTCGGCGGCAAGTCGCGCAAGGAATTGCGCTGGCTGGTGCTCTGCGATCAACCCGTGCAGATCGGACTGAAAGTCGACAGTGACAACGCAGGTGAAGCGACGGCCATGGCGGAGGTGAAGAAGTGATGATCACGACATTGGCATTGCTCGCATTGTTGCAGACCCCCGCTCCGACGCCGCCCGCTATTGCGGACACACCCGGCGGATTCCCCGGCTTGCCTGCGAACCACACACCGAAGGTCGAAATCGCCTGGAACCGGCTCTACGACACCGATCAGCTCTACGCGCACTTCGATCGTCTCGCCGCGCAATATCCGGCGTTGATCAAGAAGCATGTGATCGGTCACTCGACCGAGAACCGCGAGATGCGCGTCTACGTGCTGACCAACAGCGCGAAGGGCGCCGACAGCGAAAAGCCCGCGATGTGGATCGACGCCAACGTGCACGGCAACGAAGTGCAGGGCGGCGAGGCGGTGCTCTACACGGCCTGGTACCTGCTCGAGAACTACGGGCACAATCCGCGCATCGACGAACTCGTCGATCAGCGCACGTTCTATCTGCTGCCGAGCGTCAATCCCGACAGCCGCGCGGCCTGGTTCCGCGACGCCAATGACGCGAGTTCGAGCCGCACCGGTCGCCGGCCGTGGGACGACGACGGCGACGGCCTTTTCGATGAAGATCCCTCCGACGATCTCGACGGCGACGGCCACATCGTGCAGATGCGCAAGCACATGCCCGGCGAAGGAACGCTGCGCCTGGACCCCGACGATGCGCGCCTGATGCTGCCCGTGCCTGCGAACGACAAGGGCATCAAGGGCGATTGGATCATGCTCGGCGAAGAGGGCACCGACGACGACGGCGACGGCCGCGCCAACGAAGACGATGTCGGCGGTTACGACATGAACCGCTCGGACCCTTCGATGTGGATGCCCGAGCACGTGCAAGGCGGCGCGGGGCCCTATCCCCTGTACTGGCCCGAAACGCGCTCGATCGCGGAGTTCCTGCTGACCAAGCCCAATCTCGCGGCGCTGCAGTCCTTCCACAACGCCGGCGGCATGATCCTGCGCGGACCGGGTGCTGAAGCCTTCGGCGAATATGCGCGCGAGGACTTGCGCGTCTTCGACGAGCTCGGCCGCGACGGCGAGCGCATGCTGCCCTTCTATCGCTACATGGTGATCTGGAAGGACCTCTACTCGGTCTTCGGCGGCTTCGCGACCTGGGGCTACGAAGGCCTCGGCGTGATCTCGTTCACCAACGAGCTGTGGAACGATGCGCAGCAATATCCCGACTCGTCGAAGGCCGGAATCGTGCCGGAGGGACGCAAGGGCGATCACTTCTTCAACGACGCGTTGATGATGGGATCTGGCTTCGTCGACTGGCATCCGTTCCAGCATCCGCTCTACGGCTCGGTCGAGATCGGCGGCTTCAAGAAGGACGTGGGTCGCGTCCCTCCGACCTTCCTGATCGAAGAGATGGTGCACCGCAACGCGCTCTTCTGCCTCAAGCACGCCGAGTCGATGCCGATCGTGCGCGTACTGAAAAGCGAAGTCAGCGATCTAGGTGGCGGCGTGCGCGCGCTCGACGTGATCTTCGAGAACACGCGCGCCATTCCGACGCGCACGGCGCGCGCGCAGAACTCGAAGATCGGGAAGCCGGACCTGTTCACGATCGAAGGCGCGGGGATCGAAGTGCTCGCGGGAGGTTTCCGCAGCGACCGGTTCCGGCCCGAACGCGTCGATCTGGCCGAACGCGAGCCGGCGCGGCTGGTCCTTGAGCGCGGCATTTCCGGCCGCTCCGAGGTGCGCGTTCGCTGGTTCGTGCGCGGGTCGGGGACGGCCAAGGTCAGCTGGCAGGGCGAGAAAGCGCGCGGTGCTTCGGCGCAGGTCGAACTGCGCTGAAGGATGACTCGGGCCTCACCTCGCAGTGCCGTACTGCCGGGCCAAAACATCCCTAACCGACTATAAAATAGTCGGTTAGGGCCGCAAGGTTGGCGCCGGCGGCGGTGGTCGGAGGCGCCGCCTCTACTTCGAGGCTTCACCCGAAAGTAGCACTGACGCTCACACCACGCCGTTCGATGCTCGGCTATCCTTGGGGTGCTCCCCGAGCGCTCCCGGCCCCACCCCCGGGACTCAGGACCAGCCCGATCTTTTCGGACTGGAAGCGCGGGAGCGAACCCCAAACGCGCCAAGTTCGGCGCGTGCACGAGAAGGAAAGCCCCATCAAATGAAGTCGTCTCTGAAGCTCTTGGGAGCCGCGGCCGTTCTGGCCCTCTGCTCCAGCAATGCCCAGGCACAGTTGATCATCTCCGAGGTCGTCGACGGCACGATTGCGGGCGGTCAGCCGAAGTGGGTCGAAGTCGCGAACACAAGCGGCGCGCCGATCGACATGTCCCTGTACAACCTCGTCTACTACAACAATGGCAGCCTTTCTCCGACCGGCGGCGGGACGATCCCGTTGGCGGCCGCGGGGATGTTGCCTGCGGGTGGATGTTGGGTCGTGGCCTCGGGTACCACGGGATCCGCGCAGTTCACATTGGTTTACGGTTTTCCGCCCAACCAGGTTCAGGCGACGTTCGGTGGCCACAACGGCAACGATGCGATCGCGCTCGAGCTCGTAGCCGGGGGCATCGTCGATGTGTTCGGCGAGATCGGCTGCAATCCGATCACGACCGCGGGCGCCGGATGCACGATCGCGCCGGGCCTCGCAGCTTGTCCGTTGGGCGTGCCTTGGGACTACGAGGACAGCTATGTCTATCGCTGCGGTTTGACGGCGAATGGCGGCGTGTTCAACCCGGCGGACTGGGTAATCCCGGGATCGGATGCACTCGAGGACTGCGTCAACCTCGATCCGGGCCGCATCGCCTTGATGCTCGCACTGACCACGCCTGGCGTGAAGCAGGGCTGCAACCCCGTCCCGACGATCTACTGCACGGCGAAAATCAACTCGCTGAGTTGCGCGCCGGCTATCGGCTTCACGGGCAGCTCGAGCGCGACGGCCGGCAACGGATTCACGCTGGCGACCACGAGTGTGATCAACAACAAGCCAGGCCTGTACCTCTACTCCAACTCCGGCCAGGCCGCGGTCGTGTTCCAGGGCGGACTGCGCTGCGTCAACGTTCCGCTGAAGCGCGCGGCGCCGATGAACTCAGGCGGCAATCCTCCGCCGAATGACTGCTCGGGCGTCTACAGCCTCGACTTCAACGCCTTCGCGATCGGTGCTCTCGGCGGAACGCCGGCTCCGTTCCTGCTCGTTCCGGGTACCGTGGTCGACGCTCAGTGTTGGGGTCGCGACAACGGATTCGCGGCGCCCAACAACACGACGCTTTCCAACGGCCTGGAGTTCACGGTCGGCCCCTGATCCACTGACGATTCAGTCGATCTGATCTGCGAGGCCGGTCGCCCATGTGGTGACCGGCCTTGTTCATTTTTTTCTCGAGGTGGCCGGGGCTACTGCCCCCTATGGCTGTGCGAAAGTGCCGGCCCGGCCGAGGGCGCCACGCCCGCCTGCAACGCCCAGGCGGCTCCCTGCGGTCAGGCCTTGGGCTCCTGCGCCAGGCCCGGTTTCCAGAGCACATCGAGAGCGCCCTGATCGTTCGCCACTCGCGAGAGGACGAACAGCAAATCCGAGAGCCGGTTCAGATAGCGCACGACCTCCGGATTGACGTGCTCGTGCTCGGCCGGATCCGCGGCCAGCTCAGTGACCAGGCGCTCCGCGCGGCGGCAAACGGTTCGTCCCAGGTGCAGCCAGGCTGCCCCCGGTTTTCCGCCGGGAAGGATGAAGGAATTCAACGGTTTCAGGTGCTCGTTGTAGCGATCGATCCAGCCCTCGAGCCGCTCGGTGTAGAGCGCGCGAATGCGAAGCCTGTCCCCCGCCGCGCCAGGCACGCACAAATCGGCGCCGACGTCGAACAGATCATTCTGGATCAGGCGCAGTTCGGCCTTCATCGGCTCGGGCAACGGTTCGCCGGCCTGCGCGAGCGCGAGTCCGAGCACACTCGAGAGCTCGTCGACCGTGCCGTAGGCAGCGATGCGCAGGTGGTGCTTGGGAAGGCGCGAGCCGTCGCCGAGGCCGGTCGTGCCGTCGTCGCCGGTTCGCGTGTAAATGCGGTTGAGTCGAACCATGTTGCTTCGCTTCAGGACTTTTCGTCCAACTTCGTTTCGCCGCCGGCCTGCTTGGCGCGGTTGGCGGCCAGCGCGCGTTTGCGACGCGCATCGGGCGTCATCGGCGTGACGCCAAGTTCGCTCGGATGGCGGTCGCCGTCGATCGCCCGCAGGACCTTGTGCCAGGCACGCGCGTCGCGGCTCTCGATCGGAGCGCGCGTGAAAATGCGTTCGACCGACTCGCGGATGTCGCGCGCGGCCTCTTCGCTCAGCGCCAGCCGGCCGAGCACGTCCTTGAGTCGCGCCTTGAGATACTCCGCCGACTCGCGCTCGGCGAGCACCGGCCCCTTCTCGCGGATGTGCACGCCCTTGCCCTGGAAAAGCGTGTAGAGCACAAGGCCGACGGCCAGAGCCAGGTTGAGAGAAGTGTGCTCTTCCGCCGTGGGCAGCGAGCATAGATCGCCGAGCAGGTTGGTCTCATCGACGGTCAAGCCGTTTTCTTCCGAGCCGAAGACCAGCGCGACGCACTGATCCGGATCGGCGCAGATCTCGCTCCATTCCGGGGACACGGCGCGCCAATCCTTGCGCTTGCGCTGACCGCGCGCGCGGGCCGTGAAACCGACCGAACGCGTGGTTCCCGCGATGGCTTCCGGCAGCGTCGCGACCACGCGAATTTTCGCGCGCACGTCCTGAACGCCGTGGGCCATCTGCTCGAACTCGGGATGCACGAGCATCGAGGCCTTCTGCGGCGCGACCAAGACGAGTTCGTCCGCTCCGAAATTCGCGCAGGCACGCATGACCGATCCGACGTTGCGGGGCCCGAGCGTGCGCACAAGAACCACGCGCTTCATGCGCGCTCCAGGTTTTCGCCGTCTACTTGCATCGATGCAGAATCCTAACCGGGCCCAAGCGCGAATCGGACAGTCGGTGCCAGGCACCTGACTTGCCGATGGTCTCAGCGCAGGGACGCGAGTTGCGCGGGATCGGGGTTGCCGCCGGAAATCGTGACGGCGACGCGCAGGGGATTGGACTTGCTGCGGCCGGCGAAGATTTCGGCCGGGAGCCGGCGCGAGCGCACTGCGGCGAAGGCTGCGGCGCCGGCGGGTTCGACAACCCATCCTCCTCGCTGCACGAGTTCCTTCTGCGCGGCAAAAATCTCCTCGTCGGAAAGCAGCACCGTGCCGTCGAGCAACTCCAAGCAGATTGCGGTGTTGATCGCGCCCGCGTACGGCGGGCAGAGTCCTTGGACCTTGGTCGGCATGTCGCGGATCACGACCGGTTTTCCTTCGGCGAGCGCGCGCGTCAAAGTCGGCGCCCCCTCGGGCTCGACGCCGAAAACGAGAACCTTGTCGCCAAGGCGCTGGCGCAAACCAAGCGCGCAGCCGGCTACCAGCCCGCCGCCGCCGACGCACACGCAGACGACCTCGACCTGTGGCCAATCGCCGGCGATTTCCCAGCCCACGGTGCCGGCGCCCTGTAGCGTGCGCTCGGCGTCGTACGGGTGCACGAGCGTGGCGCCGGCCGCGACGCGCTCGGCCAGAAGCTCCTCGCAGTGGTCGCGATCGCGGCCAAGCACGACCTCGGCGCCGTGATCGCGGCAGGCCTGGATCTTGTTGGGGTAGGAATTCGCCGGCATGACCACGCAGGCCTTCACCTTGGCGCGCTCGGCGGCCCAGGCGACTGCCTTGCCGTGGTTGCCCGAACTGACCGTCACGACACCGGCGGCGCGCTCGCTCGCGCTCAACTGACAAAGCTGGTTCCAGGCGCCGCGGGCTTTGAAAGAACCCGTGATTTGCAGGCATTCCAGCTTCAAGCGCAGATCTATGCGCTCGTCGCCCGAGTCGAAAGGAACAAGCGGCGTGTGCTGGACCACGCCTTCGATTCGCGCCGCCGCTTCGGCAATCTTCGGCCAGCGAGCGTCGCTCGCCGCCGCGCTCGTTCGAGGAGGAGTCGTCATCGCAACATGCTAGCTATCGGCCGAGCGCCATCGCGATATACTGATCCCCAAGTCTGGGAGACCTTTTCCCAGCGGATTCCCCCCACGCACGGCGCGCTCGAACAGCGCGGCCCATTGTCCAAAGAACGATGACACCCTGGACCCACGTCGACGGCGAAGCTCTCTACAACGTTCCCAACTGGGGACGCGGTTACTTCAGGATCAACTCCGAGGGCAATGTCGAGGCCACACCTGAAGGTCCCGACCGTCCGAACAGCCCGGCGATCGACGTCTATCAACTGCTCGGTCAGATCCTGCGCCGCGGAATCCAGACGCCCGTGCTGCTGCGCTTCGACGGCATCCTGCGCGCGCGTGTGCGCGAACTCAACGCGGCCTTCAACGCGGCCCGCGCCGAGTTCGACTACAAGGGCGCCTACCGCGGCGTGTTCCCGATCAAGGTGAACCAGCAGCGACACGTGGTCGAGGCCTTGCTCGAAGAGGGCCGCAAGCACGGCACAGGCCTCGAGGTCGGCTCCAAGCCCGAGTTGCTCGCCGCGATCGCCCTGCAGGCGGACGGCGGCTCGCTCTTGCTCTGCAACGGCTACAAGGACGAGAACTACATCGAGACGGCGCTGCTTTCGTCGAAGCTGGGGATCTACCCCGTGATCGTGGTCGAGAAGTTCAGCGAGCTGTCGACGATCCTGCGCGTCAGCGAGCGCCTCGGCATCAAGCCGGCGATCGGCGTGCGCTCGAAACTCGGCGGGCGCGGCTCCGGCCGTTGGTCGGACTCGGCGGGCGATCGCTCGAAATTCGGCCTGAATACGCGGCAAATCGTCGATCTGGTCGAAGTGCTCAAGGCTGAGGGCAAGCTCGATTGCCTGGAGCTTCTGCACTTCCACATCGGCAGCCAGGTCACCGACATCCGCGCGGTGAAGAACGCGCTGCGCGAAGCGACGCGCACGCTGATCGACCTGCACGCCATGGGCGCGCGCATCAAGTTCATGGACGTCGGCGGCGGTCTTGGAGTCGACTACGACGGCTCGAGCACCAACTTCGAGTCGTCGATGAACTACTCGCTCACGGAATACGCGCGCGACGTGGTCTACCACCTCTCGGTCGCCTGCCGCGAAGCCGAGATCGCCGAACCGGCGATCGTCACGGAATCGGGGCGCGCGCTGACGGCGCACCACGCGGTGCTCGTGACCGAAGTGCTCGGCGTGACCGACTTCGGCCACGGCGGAGCCCACGATCCGGTCAAGCCCGACGAACACGAGCTGATCCAGAACTCGGCCAGTATCTGCGACACGATCAGCGCGAAGAATTTCCAGGAGTCGTATCACGACGCCCTGCAGGTCCGCGACGAAGCGATGGTGCTCTTCAACGTCGGCCAGCTGACGTTGAAAGAGCGCGCGCGCGTCGAGGAGAATTTCTGGCGCACCTGCCAGAAAATCCTGCGCGTGATCCGCACGCTCCCGTACGTGCCCGACGACCTCGCGAACCTCGAACGCGACATGGCGGACACGTATTTCCTCAATTTCTCGCTGTTTCAGTCGCTGCCGGACTCCTGGGCGATCAACCAGCTCTTCCCTGTGCTGCCGCTGCATCGCCTTAACGAGCAGCCGACGCGCCACGCGGTGCTCGCCGACATTACGTGCGACTCCGACGGCAAGATCGACCGCTTCATCGACTTGCGCGACGTCAAGCGCACGCTCGAGTTGCATGCGCTGCGGCCGAACGAGCCCTACTACCTGGGCTTCTTCCTGGTCGGCGCCTACCAGGAAATCCTCGGCGACATGCACAACCTGTTCGGCGATCCGAACATCGTGCACGTCGACCTCGACGAACAGGGCCGCGCCCGCGTCAGCCACGTCGTGCGCGGTGACCGCACGGAGGAAGTGCTGTCCTACGTCGAGTACTTCGAGCAGGATGTGTTGACGCGCTTGCGCCGCCACATCGAACGCAGCCTCGAGGAGGGCCGCATGACCTTCGAGGAATCGGCGTTGCTGCAGCGCCGCTACGAAGCCGGCCTCGCGTCGTACACCTACTTGACGCGCGACCGCGACGACGCGGAGATTACGTTCCCGGACCACGGCGGGAACGGCCACGGTCAAGCTCCGGGTTCACCGGGCACTGGCTCGGCGACGAGTCCGAGTGGCACGACGGCCTCCCCTATTGCGCATCACCCGCCCGCGGCCACGCCAGCGACGCCCGCCGCGCAACAGGCCGCGACCCCCGTGCGCGGCGCCGCCAAGCGCAGCTGACGGGTCAGTCGAATCGGC
>JANMRV010000513.1:0-2744 GCA_031388685.1 Planctomycetota bacterium | reverse complement strand
GCCTGCCCTCGTGGGCTGGCGATCCGCCGCGCATTGCGGACAAATCCGCTGGTTTCAGTGCCTAGGCGACCGGCGCTTCGGTGGCATCGCCGCGCGACATCAAGATCACCTTGCGCGACAATTTGATCTTGCCGCGGTCGTCGACATTGATGATCTCGACTTCGATCGGATCGCCGACTTGCACGACGTCGATGACGCGGTTGATGTAACCGACGTCGAGCTCGGAGATGTGGCACAGGCCTTCGACACCCGGGAGGATCTCGATGAACGCACCGAAGTCCTTGATGCTCTTCACCGTGCCGGTGTAGCGCGTGCCGATCTTGGGCGTGTCGGTCATCGACTTGATCGCGTCGAGACAGGCGAGGACCTTGGCGCGGTCGATGCCCGCGACCTGGACGTTGCCGGTGTCGTCGACGATCGAGATCTTGACCTTGTAGAGCTCCTGCATCGCCTTGATGTTGCGACCGCCGGGCCCGATCAGGTAGCCGATCTTCTCGGAGGGAATGCGCACGTTCTCCATGCGCGGAGCGAATTGGGAAATCTGTTCCGCCGGACGCGAAACGACCTTGAGCATTTCGCGCAGGATGTGCTTGCGGCCGACGCGCGCTTGTTCGAGCGCCTGCTCGAGCAACGCGCGGCTGACACCCTGGGTCTTGATGTCCATCTGCAGCGCGGTGATACCCACGCCGGAGCCCGCGACCTTGAAGTCCATGTCGCCGTGGTGGTCCTCGGAGCCGAGGATGTCCGACAGGATCACGAAGCGCTCGCCTTCCTGGACGAGTCCCATCGCGATGCCCGCGACGGGCTGCGTGATCGGAACGCCGGCGAGCATCAGCGAGATGCAACCGCCGCAGACCGAGGCCATCGAAGAACTGCCGTTCGACTCGGTGATGTCGGAGACGATGCGAATCGTGTACGGGAAACGATCCTTCGGCGGAAGCACGCTTTGCAGCGCGCGTTCAGCGAGCATGCCGTGGCCGATTTCGCGCCGGCCCGGGCCCATGATGCGGCGCGTCTCGCCGACCGAGTAGGGCGGGAAGTTGTAGTGCAGGTAGAAGTGCTTGCGGTACTCGGTGTCGATGCCGTCGATGATCTGCTCGTCGTCGGGCGTGCCCAGCGTCACGCTGACCAGCGCCTGCGTTTCACCGCGCGTGAACAGGGTCGAGCCGTGCTGGCGCGGGACGAAGCTGGGGACGATCGTGATCTCGCGGATGTCGGTCGTCGAACGGCCGTCGGCGCGCTTGCCTTCGAGGATGCACTCGCGCTCGACCTTGTAGATCAGCTCGTTGAAGACGGCCTTGACGGCCTTCGAACGCGCGCTCTTCTGCGCGGCGTCGGCGATGCCTTCGGTCAGCTGGCTGTTGCACGCGTCGGAGATCTTCGCGATCGCTTCCTGACGCTCGTGCTTGCCCGTGGTGAAGATCACGGCCTTGAGGTCGCGATGGAACTTCGCGACGGTTTTTTCGATCTCGGCGTCGGCCTGTGGAGCCTTGAACGCCTGGCGCGGCTTGCCGGCCTTGCGGCACAGTTCCTCGGACAGCTCGGCGATCTCCTTGATGATCTGGTGCGCGAATTCGAGCGCATCGATCATCTCCGCTTCGGAGAATTGCTTGGCGCTCGCTTCGACCATGCAGATCGCGTCCTTGTGGCCGGCGACGACGAGGTCGAGGCGCGATTCGTCGCGGCGACGATCGTCCGGCGGGAACGCGACCAGTTTTCCGTCGAGGTGACCGATGCGCACCGCGCCCATCGCGCCCAGGAACGGCAGGCCGCTCAAGTTCACGGCCGCGAACGCGGCGATCATGCTCAGCACGTCGGCGTTGTTGACGCCGTCGTAGGAGAGCGAGTGACTCATCACCTGGACTTCATCTTTGAAGCCTTCGGTGAACAGCGGACGGATCGAACGATCCGTCAGGCGCATGGTCAGGATCTCCTTGGTCGTCGGACGAGCTTCGCGCTTGAAGAAACCGCCGGGAATCTTGCCCGCGGATTCGGTCTTCTCGCGGTAGTCGACGGTCAGCGGGAAGAAGTCCTGGTCGGCGCGCGCCGGACCTTGGGCGACGGCGGAGAAGACCTTGGTCTCGCCCATCGTGACGATCACGCTGCCGAGGGCTTGGCGCGCGACCTGTCCTGTTTCCAGGGTGATCAGGTGGCCTGCGATTTCGCGCTCGACGCGCGCATAGGTACTGAATGTCATGTCTGTTGCTTTTCCTTGTCTAGTTGTCTCGATCTATGGATTGTGTTCTGGAGGGCGCGCGCGCCAGCGCGTAGCGGAGCTTGGGGCGCGCGAAGCGCGCGAACCCGGTTCGGACCGCTGAGGTTCAACGCCGGGTTCAATGCCGTGATCAGGCCGCTGTTCGCATGCCCTGGGCAGGTCTGCTAGCGCCGCAGGCCAAGGCGTTGCAGGACGATCTGGTAACGATCGGGCGTGCGGTTGCGCAGGAACTTGAGCAGCTTCGAACGGGCGCCGACCATCAACAGCAGCCCGCGGCGCGACGTGTAGTCCTTGCGGTGCACCTTGAGGTGCTCGGTCAAACTCTTGATCTCCTCGGTGAGGAGAGCGATCTGAACTTCGGGGGAACCCGTGTCGCCGGGTGTGCGTGCGAACTCCTGGACGAGTTCGGCCTTGCGTGTTGCCGTGATGGCCATGGCCATCTCCTTGATTCAACGGTTCGTGCCCGGCCTTGCCTGAAATAGGCACTTGCCCGATCTCCAGGGGAAGGATCTCCAGAGAAGGGTGCGCT
>JANMRV010000489.1:0-1906 GCA_031388685.1 Planctomycetota bacterium | reverse complement strand
ACCGAACCATGAGCTTTCACAAGGAACTGGAAACCACTGTTCGCCTCCTGACCGCAAGCGGCAAGGGCATCCTCGCGGCCGACGAATCCACCGGCACGATCGCCAAGCGTTTCGGCGCCAACAGCATCGAGAACACCGAGGAGAACCGACGCGCCTACCGTGAATTGCTCTTCACCACGCCCGGCATGGAGCAGGCGATCAGCGGCGTGATCTTTTTCGAGGAAACCCTGGGACAAAAGGCCAAGGATGGCACTTCGTTCCCGGCACTCCTGGCGAAAAAGGGCGTCGTCCCTGGCATCAAGGTCGACAAGGGCACCGTGGGCCTGCCCGGCGCGCCGGGCGAACTCGTCACGCAAGGGCTGGACGGACTCGGCGAGAGCCTGAAGCAGCACAAGGCCCTCGGCGCTCGCTTCGCGAAATGGCGCGCCGTGATCACGATCGGCGAGAGCATTCCGTCGACGTACTGCCTCGACGCCAACGCGCACGCGCTGGCGCGCTATGCGGCGTTGTGCACTGAAGCCGGCATCGTGCCGATCGTCGAGCCCGAAGTGCTGATGGACGCCGACAACACGATCGAGCGCTGCTACGAGGTCACCTGCAACACCTTGCAGGCCACGTTTCGCGAACTTCAGCGCCAACGCGTCGTGCTCGAACATATCCTGCTCAAGCCCAACATGGTCGTCTCCGGCAAGAAGTGCGCGACGCTGGCCGGGATCAGTCAAGTGGCCGAGCTGACGGTGCGCTGCTTTCGGAATCACGTGCCCGCCGCGTTGCCCGGGATCGTCTTTCTTTCAGGCGGTCAGAGCGATGAGGACGCCACCGCGCACCTCGATGCGATCGCGCGCCTGGGCCCGCATCCGTGGACCGTCTCGTTCTCCTACGGCCGCGCCCTGCAAGCACCCGCGCTCAAAGCCTGGGCCGGCAAGACGGCGAACTGGAAAGCCGGTCAGGCCGCCTTCGCGCATCGCGCGCGCTTGAACGGCGCGGCGCAGCTCGGCAAGTATTCCGCCGCGATGGAACGCGAGACCGTCAAGGTCTAGCGCGCGCTCAACCGGCGTTGAGCGCGGCTTCCCAGGCGGCGATTTCTTCGGCGCTGTGCGGACCGCGCGGCGGCGTATCGTCGTCGCGGCAGGCGAGATATCCCGCGGGCAATGAAACGCGCTGCACGCGCGTGCCCTTGCCGCGGTGGGCGCGCAATGCGTGCTCAGGGAAGGCCTCGCTCGCATCGAGTTCCGCGACGATCGCGCGCAGTCCGTCGAGCGTCTCGATCTGCATCATCTTCGCGCGCAGTGCCGACGAACCGCGAAAACCCTTCGTGTACCAGGAGGTCCACTTGCGCATCTGCAAAATGCCCATGCGCGGCCCGAAGAAACCCACCAGACGTTCGCCGTGCTCGAGCATGATCTGCGCGATTTCACCAAGCTTCGGCGGCGGCGCAGGCTCGCGCCCGGCGAACACGTCGCTGAGTTCGCGAAACAACCACGGCCGGCCGAGGCAGCCGCGGCCGACGATCACAGCGTCGCAGCCGGTGCTGCGCATCATGCGCAGCGCGTCCCACGGCTCCCAGATGTCGCCGTTGCCTAGCACTGGAATCGCGAGCCGGCTCTTCAGGTCGGCGATCGCATCCCAGTCGGCCTCGCCGGCGTAGAGCTGCGCGGCTGTGCGCGCGTGCAGTCCGACGGCGCTGGCGCCTTCTTCCTGTGCGACCTTGCCGGCTTCGAGGTAGGTCGACAGTTCGTCGTCGATGCCCTTGCGCATCTTGATCGTGACCGGGACTTCGCCCGCGGAGCGCACCATGGCGCGCACGAGCCGCGCGACGAGCCGCGGCTTGAGCGGGATCGCGCTGCCCCCGCCATGCGAAGTGACCTTGCGCACAGGGCAGCCGAAGTTGATGTCGACGTGGTCG
>JANMRV010000458.1:0-1279 GCA_031388685.1 Planctomycetota bacterium | reverse complement strand
ATCGAGTCGACGTACTCGACAATTTCGACACCCAGCTGCTTCAAGGCCTGCTCCTGCCAGCCTCCGCTCTGGATTCGCACGGCCGTCGACGGCAAGGTGGCGCCTGCGACTCCGGCGTTCCACAACGCCGAGCTTCCGACGACTTCGCGACGGGCCGCCGCCGAAAGGTCGGACTCGAAGACATCGATCCACACATCGAGCGGCACACCCGCGGAATTCTGCGCGAACTGCGCCGCGAGAACGGGGTGCACTTTCTGCTGCGCAGTCGACACGCCGACCCAACGCACGAAGTCGAGCACCGAGCAGGCGTCGATCGAGAGTACGGGAATCTTGACCTTCAGGCAGTAGTGCGGATGGAACGACAGCGTCTGGATGCCGAGCGCTTCCAACGCCGCGACGCGCGCCGGCGTCATGCGTTTGCTGAACATCACGAAGGCGTACGTTTCGTTGCGTCCCGCGGCGAGCGCGTCGGAGGCTGCGCGCACCAGCGCCGGATCGACGTGCTCATTCACCGGCGGATAAAGCGCCGCGCCCGCGAAGTTCAGGAAGTACGGATCGCCTTCGGCCGCCGAGACGACGGTATCGCCGTCCGGGCCGGTCTTGGTCACCGCGCGGCCGGGCAACGGCACCGCGTCGTCGAGTTCGGCGAGCCGGCCTTCGCCGACGCCGATCAGTTTGTTCTTCGACTCGAGCGCTGGCAGCGGCGCTCCCGGCGAAGGCCGAAGTGTGTCGGGGGGGGTGACCACGGGCCCGGGTGTCGCCCGCGCCGGTTCAACGGCGTGGCGGGTTTCCTGGGCCTGGACGGTGGTGATGAAGGACACGCTGGCGAGGGCCAGACCGAAGGCATGTGTTCGCATGGGGGCAGCTCGATGGGGGACAGGAGACAGGAAAACGCGCTCCACTCCCCCCCACACGCACTTCCCCGCGATCAGAGATCACGGATTCCGGCCGCCCGTACGGTGCCAGGCAACGTACGGGCGCTGGCAGCCCGCCAGAAAAAGTCCCTGCTGCGGCGGAGCGTGCTTCGGCGATGCTGCGTCGTGCTCGGAAATGGGTGCTCGGCGGCCAGGAAGGCCGCTTCCGCGCCCATTTCTGTCGCGCTCCTTGCCTCGCCTTCCCACGCTCCGCCTCGCAACGGGACTTTTTCAACGGCCTGCTAGTACTACTGTGTCACGAATATTGAAGCGCCCGGCTGAGTCTGCGACCATTCCGTGCCATGGGTCACTCACAGAGGCTCGAGGGGAACCGGTTCGCGTCCTTCGTCGATGGCTTGGCACAG
>JANMRV010000415.1:0-5791 GCA_031388685.1 Planctomycetota bacterium | reverse complement strand
CCGGCAGCAGAATCTGCAGCGCGCGCACGTTCGATCCGGCCGTGCGCTCCGGCGTGCCACCCGTCAGCCTGCCCTCGATGCCTGCGCTGGCTGCGACGATCACCTGCACACGGCCGTCCGCGTAGCCCCTGGCTTCGTTGTTCAAGAGTGTCGAACCCGTGCGGCCGTCCGCCGTGCTCGCGTCGACGATCAGGGGGCACTGCGGGACCTTCGCGATGACTGCGCTGCCCTGCTCGTCGCATACGGCCGTGAAATCAGCGACGTGGCTTTCGTCGAGGATGTTGCGCGTCGGAGAAATCATATGGATCGAAACCTGCGCGCCCGCGGCGGGGAGTTTGGCGCCGTCCAGCACGATCACGGTCAGGTTTTCGGGTATCGGCGGCACAGCGAGCCGCAGCACGATTGGAGCAATGTCATCGACGAGCGCGGCAACCTGAGTCCGCGCAAAGAGGCCATTCCGGCCGGTCGCGCTCACCTCGTAGGGCCCGACCGGCACGCGTGCGAAATGGAAACGGCCGTCAGCATCGGTCTTCACTGCGCCCGGAGTTTTTCGATCCTCGCCAATCTCGAGCCAGGGGTGGAAGGCGCCGCGCGACGGTTCGAGTTGCACGCTCGCGTCGACCTGCGGCCGTTCCTGTCCATCGACAACGATGCCGTCGACCGCGCCGAGTTCGCGCTGGGCCGGATAGACGAGCAGGCGCATGGCCGCATCGGGCGCGGCGCTCTGAGCCGGCGTGTCGACCGCCGTGCGAACTGCCCGCGGCGATTCGATCGCTCTGGACGGCGGCGCCGAGCGGGCCTGCAACAGCGGCGGATTCGGCTCGAGCGCAGGCGGCTCGAGCCGCTGGCCATCCGTCCAGATCCAGATCCCCGCGGCCAGCGCGAACAGCACCAGAAGTACGGTCATCGTCTTGGACAGACCGCGATTCATGGCCCGGCAAGCTCCAGGTTCGTGAAGCCGCGCTCGTCGGTCACCTCGCGCACGATGAACGGCGCAAGCCATGCGGGTGGAGTCGCCACTGTCGTCTCAGCCGGCAACTCGACTTCGGCGAGCCACAGCTCGCGGTCGCTGAATTCGTCGATCTCCCAGACCAGCGCGCCTTCGGCGATTTTCGTACGGCGCTTGCGCACTCGAGAACCCGCGGTCAGCGGCCACAGCACGTCGAAAATTTCCTTCGTCGTTTCTTCTTCGAATTCAGTGCGCGTCAAACCGCGGCCGGCCTTGAGTGCGCGGTAGTAGCGCGTCTGCGCGCCGACGCGCATCAAGCGGATGCGATCGCGCAGCACTTTCCCAGGCAGCCAGCCCTGTTCGACTTCCATCGACTCGGCGCCCGGCGGCATGGCCGGTCTGCCCGAGAGCAGGTACTTGCGCTCGATCTCGAAGTTGGCGCGCGCGGCGGCTTCCAGGGCGACGGCCACACTCTCCACGCGCGCGGCGAACCTTGCACGATGGACGCCGAGCCAACGATTTTCGAGTTCGACGAAAATCGCTTCGCGCGCCGCCTCGGCCCTCAGCGTCAGTTCGAGCAAGCCCACGCGCGCCAATGCCGGAGGCGCGTTGTCCGGATTGTCCCGGTTGTCGTCGAGTGCCGTGTCGAGCTGTGCGCCGAGCACGTGCGAATCGTTCAACAGGCCGAGCAAGTTCTGGAGCGTCTTGCAGTCATCGATCAGTTCCTTCACGCCGTCGACGAGACCCGTTGCGGGTTCAATGAGATAGCGCAATCGCTTCAGCCGAATGCGCGCGCGGTGAGCCTGTTCGCGATCGGCAGGTCCGCTGACGACGTCCAGACGCTCCTCGAATCGGGCTAGATGCTCGCGCAGGCAAGCCCCAAGCGCCGTGCCGAAACGCAGTGCCGCGGTCGGTCGCGCCAGGTTCACTTCGACGCGCAGGATTTCGACGCGCAGACGCAGGACTGTCTCGATTTCGTTGAACCGAGCGCGCACCTTTTCGTGCAGGCGGGTCTGCGAGTCCTCGAAGCGCTGCTCCAACAGCCGAACGATCCAGGCTTGACCGACGCGCTGACTAGCATCCAGGCTTTCAGCCTGCAGCGCGAGCCAGAGCAGGCCGACCTGCGCGTCGCGGCCCGCGCCGGTGACGCTCTGAATCTCGCGCAGCGCTCGGCGATGTTTCTTGCGCACGTCGGCTTCGAGTTCGTCGTGCCAGGCGCGCAGCGTGCAGCGCAGCCGGCGGATCGCGACGCGGAAATCGTGCAGCGCGTTCACTTGCGCTGGATCGAGCCAGCGCTCGGCGGCGTCGCGAGCTTGCTCGAGCAGGTTGAGCGCGATGCGCCGCGAGGCCTCTTCGGGCGATCGCAGGAGAATGTCGTCGGTGAGTTGCATGTCCTGCGGGGAGCGTGCGGCCGCAGGGCCTGATTCTAGCGCTTCAGTTCCACTTCGGCGGCAATGCAGCCGAACGCGTTGCGCGGCCCGTGCTCGACGATCCGGGACAGCAGTTCGCGCGCGTTGCGCTCGTCCCCGCGCAGCTTTTGCCAGCACGCGACGCCGTATCCGCGCGTGGCGAATTCCGTCGTACCCGGTTGAAATTCTTCAAGCACCTGTTCGGGCGTGCGCTCGCCCCGGAACAGGAGGCACAGCTGGCGATAAGACTCGTTCTCCAGGATCGTCAACGGCTCGTGCAGGTCGCCGAGCAAGGCCTGCGCCTCGTTCTCCCGCCCGGCGCGCCGCAAGGCGAGCTGATGCCAATACGAGCTCGAACATCGCCGGTCGTCGTTCTTCGAATTGAGTTCGCGCCCGAGTTCAAAGACCGAACAGGCCGCGTTCCAATCGCCTTGCAGGTAGTCCACGAGGGCGAGGTGGTAGACGATGTTCGATTGGTAGCTTCCGATCGGCACGCCGGCCGCGTTCGGCTGGCCGTCCTGCTCGACCTCGTCGGGCAAGGAAAGGGACAACCTGTGTGCGATCATCAGGTCCTTCCTCGCGCGATCGAAGTTGCGCAGCGTGATCCAGCGATGCCCGCGGTGGCGCAGGATCTTCCAACTTTGGGGATGCGACTCGAGCCCCTTCGTGTAGACGGCCTGCGCTTCCTCGAAGCGATCGAGGTAGGCGAGCCGCCGCGCGTACCAGATCAGTTTGTCTTCGTCGGCCGGGTCGAGCTCGAAGGCTGCTTGCGCCTCCTTCAGTTGCAGCTCCTTCCGGGCGCGCGCTTCATCGACTGCGCCGAAAGCCTCAGCGGCGTTCGGTGCCACCGGCAGGTCCGGTGCGGCGGACCTGCAAGCTGCAAGCAGGAGCAGTGCTGCGAGGTAGGCGCGGATTCCCATGTCGGTCGTACAGTGGAGCTTCAGGCGAAGGCGCGCCATGCTCCGCGACGATTTTCAGCGCATTTGCGAGGGCGATCCGCGCGCGGCGGCATGGGGAACCGCGACCACAGCGCTCATTCCGAGCGTAAGAGTTCAGTTGGGACGACACGGATCGCTGGCCATGGCGCGGCCGAGCAAGGGTCGCGAGCCCAGACATACAGCCTGCATGACTGTCGGGTTCAAGCCCGTTATCCCCAGCTTTCGAACCAGATTGCAAAGCGGCCCGGGTCAGGACACCCGCGCCAAGGGGCAAGTCATGAGCTCACAGGATCTGGATCTCAACTGCGGCGTGCGCAACGTGCTGACTCGGCACTGGATCGACCCTACGAAGACTAATCTCTTCGTCCGCAAAGGTCACGTGCACATGTCGGGCGAGGCCTCCATGGTTGGCGTGCCACGGCCGGGCCAGGAAACAGCCGAGGCACTGAAGGCCCTCGAGTCCGATGTTCGGCGCCTGCACGAAGTCAAATCGGTGAGCTTCGAGTTCACGAACTGGGTCCGCAATGACTCCGGCGCCTGGATCTGCCGGGACAGGAAGAAGACCTCCGATGAGTCGCCGGCAACGAGAAACGGCGACTCGAACGAGACCGCGAATTCGGATTGAGTCTGGTTCCAGCTCACTAGAGCTTCTGAGGATGACGACCGCGCGCTGCCAGGGCCGCGCTTCAGTCGCCCCTACGGTGCCGGGCACCCTACGGGCGGCTCAGCGGGCCGCGCCGCGCGTGAGGACCGGCAAGTAGGCGATCCACGGACCGACTTCGCTGGTGTAGCGTTTGGACATCACGCGCGCGATTTGCGCGATGTGACCGAGATCGTGGACCACCCACGTGGAAAGCAGTTGTCGCGCGGTGACCGGTCCGAAGTCCGGATGTCGGCCGCGCAAGTCGAGTTTCGCCGCATCGAGTTCGAACGCGCGCAGGCGCGTCAAATTGGCTCGCCGCAGTGCCGCAAATTCATCGAGCAGTTGCTCGAGCGTCTTCGCGCCGCCATCGCGCTCCGGGAAGCGCTCGAAGGGCTCAAACGCGCACCGCTCGCCCTCCTTCAAGATGAGCTCGAGGCGCACCAGCCAATCCGTGCGCTCGCCGTGGATCAAATGCCCGACGACGTCAAGCGCGCTGAACGTCCGTGGGCCCTCGTTGCAGGTCGTCCACGCAGCGGGCAGGTCGCGCAGCAGAGTGTCGAGCGTGCGCGGCGTGCGGACGAGGACCGCGAGTGCTTGTTCCAGATCGAATTCGGTACTGTTCATGGTCAGGTAGCTGGCGGAAGAACTGAAACCCGGGCTCGCCGGAACGCCTCATTCAGTGGAGCGGCACGCCCTGGGGATTTACAGACTGACGATCTCGCCCTCGACCGCTACACGCATTCCCGCCGCGTGAATGGCGCGATCGGCGGCTTCGCCAGGTTGCGAAGCGGGATTGGTGTGGTTCAAGTGCGTGAACACGACCTTGGCGCGCAACTGCGGCGAAGCAATCGACAAGCGCGCAATCGTTTCGCTGATGAACGGATGCGGAATGTCTTGCATCGAACGGCCGGCGATCTCGCCGTCGGCGAAGAACGTGCCATCGATGAAGGCAAGATCGACGCGCGCGAGGAAATCTTCGAGCTTCACATCCCAGCGCTCCCACTTGTCGATGTCAGGCAGGTAGCCGACGCTTCCGTGCGGTCCGCGGATCACGAACGCGAGTGTGTCGCTGAACTCGTCGCGGTGGGGGACGCGCAACGCGGAAATGTGCAGGTCGGGGGTCAATTCGACTTCGCGGTCGAGCGGCATGCCGACGAGTTGGATCGCATGCGTATCGACGAGCAGGTTCCACGGGCCGTTCTTCGAAAGAAATTCGCACATGCGCGGCGTGCCCCAGACCGGCAATTCACTTGCGCCGTAAACCTCGCGGCCGAATTGAAGCAGACCTGCGTAGTGTCCGACGTGCGCATGCGTGAGGAACACGCCGTCGAAGAGAGCGGGGCGCGCGCCTTCGCTGACACGTGAACTCGGATGCGGTCGCGAGCGCTCGAACTGCTCACGCAAGTCCGGACTCGCGTCGAACAGCCAGCGCTTCCCGCTGCGCGGATCCGCAAGCAGCAAGGAGCTCACGAACCTGCGCTTCTCCGGCTCAGTTCGCGCCGCCCTGCACAGCTCCGCCCCGCATCCAACCTGCGGCAAGCCACCGTCCTGAGCCGTACCCAGCACGAGGACGTACGGCGCCACCGGCCCCGGCCCGACCGGGGACGCGGCACAGCCCGCAAACAGGACCATCACGGCGGTGGGGGGGGGACAGAACCCCGGGGGTAAGAAAACAAAAAAAACCAACCGACAGACCACCGAAAAAAAAACACGGGAATTAGTTTTTCATTTGATACTACGGCTTATTCATCCATAGTTCAATATGATTCTTTACAAAAAATATTGCCTGCTGATAAGCGGGATGGATGGATTAAAAGAATGGCAATTCGAAAGCAACTGGAATTAGATCCCG
>JANMRV010000411.1:0-6051 GCA_031388685.1 Planctomycetota bacterium | reverse complement strand
TCGTCAGGAAAGGCACGCACGAACTCCCGATAGGTGTCGGGGAAGTCGCGCCCAGGGACTGGCACCGTCGTGTCCACCACAACATCTTGGGCCAGGAGGAGCTAACCGACCAGCCCGCTCGGTGAATTTCGACGAGGTGAGCAGGCGAATCGACCTCTGGCCTAGAGCCCAGAATGCCTGTCCGTCAATCTCGATCGCGATATCGCGCAACTCGACCTCGAGATCGAATTGCTTGGCCAGAGTCGTGCCTGGCCGCGGGGCGAAGCGAAGCTCCACTTCGTGCTGTGGCGCGATGAAGAGCCAGGGCGCGACAAGCAGGCAGCCTGCCATCGGGTTCACGAACCGCGACCGCAAACTTGCGTGTAGGCTCGAGCTCCTCACGCCTTGAAGCTACGGCCGGATCCGGGCCAGCCACAGGAAGTCCTCCTGTTCGAAGCGCATCGCCGCGCTGATCGATGGCGGGCCCCAACTCAATTCGATTTCAAGCTGCTCTTCGTCGGCAGGATGAAGCGCAACGGGTCCTGGACCAGGGCACGGCCGAGCGAGCGCAAGAGACTCAAGCGCTCTCGTCTGCCGACGTCCATCGCGCGCAGCGCCAGGCGCAGGGCCAGCGCGAAGGAGACCGTGAAGTTCAAGAACCCGATCATCAGGACGCCCAGGAAAGCCCACAGCACGGGCGCGGGCTCGAAAGTGCCGGCCCACAGATTCGAGCTGATCGCATAACCCAACGATGCGGACGACAGAGTCACGTGGGGCGTCCAGATCGGCAGGCCGACGAACTGGGCGATGACCGGGACGAAACCCATCATGAATCCGAGCGCGACATAGCCGCTGATGCCGCCGACGTAGCGCTCCGCGATCCGGCCGATACGCGATGCGCCGGACGTGCCGAAAGTTCGGCGCAACGGCGAACTTTCAGCCAATGCGAGCGGGAGCGAGTGAAGCGCACTCCAGTTCGAAGCCCAGCCGCCGACCAGACTCGCGATCCACAAAAGCACGCCTGTCAGTGCCGCGAACAGCACGTTCTGCGGATGCTGGGGCACGAGGATCTCGATGGCATGCTGACTCTGCTCGGCATCGAGCAGGGTGCTTCCGGCGAAGAAACGGATCAGCGCATCGAGCAGCATGGCCGTCGGCAGCGCCACGAGCACATTGCCGGCCGTCGAAACCGTCTGGGCGCGCGTGATGCCGGCGATCAGATCGACTTCCTTCTCGCTGCCGTCGGAAATCTGCAGGCTGTCGGCCAGCGCCGCCGCTGTCACGGATGGTTGGCGCGAGGCCAAGGTGAAGCCGGCGAACTGCATGGTCACGAACGAAGCCGAATAGTTCAACGAGTGCACGAGTCCGAGCAGTCCGGGCGCCAGGGACGTCGCGCTGAGCGCGAGCTTGCCCAGGGCCGTCACGGCCGTCAGCGCGCCGCCATAACACGCCGCGAGGCCCATGGCCGCGTATTCTCTCCCGGTGCGAACCACGTAGTGTTCGCCCGCGTGACTGGCGTGTTCCACGACACGGCGCGAGAGGCGCTTGAGCTTGGAGTTCAGCAGCGCGGACAGACTGCGCTCAGCCCCGGCTTCGCTCAGCACCACGCGCAAGAAGCTACGGCCGAAGTTCTCGCCGGCCAGCATGCAGGCAAGTTGATCGAGCCGTTCGAGCAGCGCCCGAGCCTGTTCGATGCGGAACAGGAGTTCGGTCGAGACGCCGAGCAATTCGGTGCGGGCATGGATCGCCTCGAGTTCTTCGCGGCAGGTTTCGACGCCGCGCTCGAATTCCGCGCGCAGTCCGGGACTCAGCGGCTGTTCCAGAAAGGCACGCGCGAGCGGTTCGAGCGCGAAGAACGGCGAGTCGCGGTACTGCTCGCGTGTGCCCAGGCGCAAGAAATTGCGCGCCAGCCCGGCGGCGACCGCGCGCCGCAGGACCAGTTCGAACGCGGTGCGAATTTCGCTTCCGTGGGGCTCGAAGAGCGGCGCGAAAAGATCCCACACGCGCTCGGAAACGGCCTCGACGAGTCGCTGATCCTGGGGGTCCAACCGCGCCAGCGCGAACAGTGCGGCAAGGTCGGTCGAGCCCACATCGATCGACAGCGTGCGCGCGACCATGCGCCGCGAAATCTCGCCCAAGAGCGAGGCTTCGACTGGAATTCCTGTTTCTGCCAGCAGTCGCACCAGGCTCTCGGGCCGGCGCAGGTCGATCAGGAACTGCCGCAGGCTGCCGCGTCCGAACTCGCGGTCGACCGCGTCGGCGAGAGCCTCGAGTCGCGCCGCGCGAGCCTCACGCCTGCGGGCGAAGGCCCGCTCGCCCAGGATCCAATCCGTCAGGTCGCGCACAAAGGCGCGCACGTGGCCGGCCTGCAGCGGGCGCTCCGGGAGCCGGCGCAGCAGGCTCGAAAGCCGCGCGCTCTCGTTCTCCGGGAGGCCCGCGGCGCTCACGGCTTCGGCGCCGTCTCCAGCGCCGCGTCGAGCAGCGGATTCTCCGGTGTGTCCTTGCGCCAGGCCGCGTAGACCGGGAACTCGACCTTGGGCGCCGTGAGCACGCGCACTTCGATCCCGCGGCCCTTCGGTCCTTCCGGCGTCAACCAAGGCACGATCGAAAACCCGAGCCCAGCCTCGACGAAACCAAGGATCGTCTCCGCGGAGCCGGCCGAGAGCATTCTGCGCGGAGCCGCGCCGTGCTCGGCGAAAGCGCGCATCTGCAATTCGCAGGGCAACGTGCCCGGCGTGTAGGAAATGAAGGTTTCGTCCTGGCACTTGTCGAGCGAGATGCGTTTCTGCTGCGCCAGCGGGTGCCGAGCGGGGAACACGACGAAAGCCTGCAGCGTTCCGACCTTCATGGTGGCGATGTCGTTGGGGATTTCCTCGAGGTGATCGATCAATAAGTCGGCCGCGCCGCCGCGCAGCCCGGCGAGATCGGGAACGTTCATCTCGGAGAGTTCGATCTGCACGCCGGGCCGCAGCTTCGAAATGCGCTGGATCCAACTGGGCATCAGCGTGCGCAGCATCATCGGCGCAGCGTGGATCTTGAGCGTTCCGGCGTAGTCGCCCTGCTTGATCGAGCGCAGAACTCCGGGCAACTGCTCGAAGTAAGGGCTGCAGAAACGGAAAAGGCGTTCGCCCGACGAAGTCAGCTGCATGCGGTCCTTGCTGACGCGCTCGAACAACTCGAGGCCGAGATCGGCTTCAAGCTTCTTGACCTGCTGGTGAACCGCGGGCTGCGTGATCGGATAGGGGAAGGCGCGCGCCGCTCGCGCATATCCGCCGGTGCGCGCGACCCAGTAAAAGCCCTCGAGACGATGCAATTGAACGGTCATGGTTGGATCGCAGGCACAGCCTGCCCCAATTTCGCCGCGACGGTCTTGGCGACGTTCACGTACAGATCATGGCCGTCCCGGTCATCGATCCATGCCTGCCGCACGCTGTCCCAGCCGTAATGCCAGGCGCGCGCGCCGGCCGCGTACCAGACCTGATTCACGGCGCTCTGGCGGTTGAGCACGAAGCGCGTCTTGTCAGCGAACGAAAGCGTGATCACGCCGTCGCTGGTCTGATAATCCAGTTGATCGGGATCGAAGGGCTCGAGCCACCCGGCGACTGAGGCCAGGCAGGCATCGACCCGTTTCGTGTATTCCTTGGAATCCATGGCGGTCCTTGGGCCTTCACTTGGCTTTTGCTGAATCGGCGCGGCGCTGTTTCGTCGCCGCGAAGGAGCAGATCGGGCAGGCATTCATGTCGTGGCGCAGCGCCGGGCAGTGCTCACGGCCGAAGTAGATGATTTGCAGGTGCAGCCGTTCCCAGTCCAGCTCAGGAAAGAGCGCCTTCAGGTCGCGCTCCGTGCGTTCGACCGAACTGCCGTCCGACAGACCCCAGCGCTCGGCCAGGCGATGGATGTGCGTGTCGACAGGAAAGGCTGGTTGACCGAACGCGTGGGACATCACGACGCCGGCGGTCTTGTGGCCGACTCCGGGCAACTCCTCGAGTTCCTCGAAGCTCTGCGGGACCAGCCCCTTGTGGCGTTCGACAAGCAGCCGCGAGAGTTCCCTGATCGCCTTGGACTTCGCGGGCGAGAGCCCGCAGGGCTTGATGATCTCGCGAATGGCCTCGACGCTCAGCTTGGCCATGGCCGCGGGGGTCTTGGCCAGGGCAAAAAGTTTCGGCGTAGTCTGGTTCACGCGCTTGTCGGTGCATTGCGCCGAGAGCAGGACCGCGATCAAGAGCGTGTACGGGTCCTCATGGTCGAGCGGCACCGCGGGATTGGGGTAGAGCTGACCCAGCAGAGCCTGGATGCGCGCGGCCTTCTCCTCGCGATTCATGAAGCGCAGGATACACGAGCGGAGCGGGGACTTTCGCTCGAGGCCAGAGCTTCACAGACTGGCGGCATGGACAACGCCGCCAAGATCAAGGACTTCCTTGCCGCGGGCCCCTACGCCGTCGTCGGGGCCTCGACCGTGCGCGAGAAGTACGGCAACAAAGTGTTGCGCGCCTACCTGCAGAAATCGCTCGGGGTCATTCCCGTGCATCCCAGGGAGCGCGAGATCGAGGGCGTCGTCACGCTGCCAGACATCGCCTCCCTTCCGGACGGTGTGCGCGGACTCTCGATGATCACACCGCCGGCGATTACCGAGAAACTGGTAGTCGAAGCCGCGGCCAAGGGCATCAAGCGCGTGTGGATGCAGCCGGGTGCGGAAAGCGCCGCGGCGATCGCCAAGGCCGAGTCCCTGGGCCTGACCGTGATCGCCGGCGGGCCGTGCATCCTCGTGTCGCTGGGCTATCGCGAGGTGAGCGCGTGAGCCCCGCGACGACAACGACGCCGCTGCGCATCGCGATGTGGTCGGGGCCTCGCAACCTGTCGACCGCGACGATGCGTTCGTTCGGAAGTCGGGCGGACACCTTCGTCACCGATGAGCCGCTCTACGCGCACTATCTGAAGGTCACGAAGCTCGCCCATCCCGGTGCCGACGAAGTCATCGCCGTTCACGAGAACGATTGGCGCAAAGCCGTTGCCTGGCTCACCGGCCCCGTGCCCGAGGGCAAAACGGTCTGGTACCAGAAGCACATGACACACCATTTGCTGCCCATGATCGAGCGCGAGTGGCTTGGGTCGTTGACGCACGCCTTTCTATTGCGCGATCCGCGCGAGGTCTTGCCGTCGCTCGACGCGAAGTTTGCGCATCCGACGCTTGCGCAGACCGGCATGGCCCAGCAGTTGGAGATCTTCGAGTTCGTGCGCGCGCGAACCGGCCGAATTCCGCCGGTGATCGACGCCGCGGATCTGCTGCGCGATCCAGCCGGCATGTTGCGCGCGCTGTGCGCACAACTAGGCCTCGAGTTCGACCCGAACATGCTGCACTGGCCGGCCGGCCGCCGCGCCACCGACGGGGTCTGGGCCAAATACTGGTACCACAACGTCGAGAAATCCACGGGTTTCGCGCCCGAGCGCGAGCACCGCGCGGAATTGAGCGAACACCTCGTGCCTTTGCTCGAGGAATGCCTGCCCTATTACGACGAGTTACATCGCCATCGCCTGCAAGCCTGATCCATGCTGCAAAACTACGACTCGCGCAATCAGGACATCCTCATCAACATCAACGGCAAGCTCGCGCACCGCGACGCGGCGGGCGTCAGCCCTTTCGATTCGTCCGTGCAGGGTGGCGACGGCGTCTGGGAGGGACTGCGACTCTACGGCGGCTGCATCTTCCGACTGACGGCGCACCTCGATCGCTTGCGGCACTCGGCGCTGGCCCTGGCCTTCAGCGACATTCCAAGCCACGGAACGATCACGCGCGAAATCGCGCGCACGCTCGAAGCCAACAAGATGCGCGACGGTGTGCACATACGATTGACGCTGACCCGCGGAGTCAAGGTCACCTCGGGCATGGATCCGCGCCTGAACCAGAGCGGTCCGACGTTGATCGTGCTCGCCGAGCACAAGGCGCCCGTGTACGCGACCAGCGGAATCTCCCTGATCACCGCGGGCACTCGGAGACCTTCGCCCGACGTGCTCGACGCAAAGATTCACCACAACAATCTGATCAACTCGATCCTGGCCAAGATCGAAGCCAAT
>JANMRV010000031.1:0-1730 GCA_031388685.1 Planctomycetota bacterium | reverse complement strand
TCCCGCGGGATCGCGCGCGTACACCGCCGGTAATAAACGCTGGTGAATTACCGGGCACGGTTGGATCGCTACAATCGATAACGTGGGCGATCGAGCGTTGGGCAGGGTTTCGAAGGCGCTTGTTGGCGTGATCTTGGGTGGCTGTGCGCTCAGCAGTGGCTGCTCGGACCACGGGCCCGCGGGGGCGGGAGGCCGGCCCGAAGTCACGGTCTTCGCGGCGGCCTCGCTGCGGGATGCCCTGGCGGAACTCACGCCGCTGCTCGAAGAAGAGCTCGGGGCGAAGCTGACCGTCAACCTCGGCTCCTCGGGCGATCTCGCGCGCCAGATTATCGCCGGAGGAAACGCGGATGTGTTCCTCTCCGCAGACGAAAAGGAAATGGACCGGCTCGCGGGGCTCGAGCTGATCGTCAACCACACGCGGCGCGATCTGCTGGCCAACCAACTGGTGGTCATCGAGCCGTTCGAAGATCGAGCCGGATGGAAGTCGAATTTCCAGCTGCCCTTCGATTCCGGTCAGCTCGCCGGCCCCGCTATCGCGCGGCTTTCGCTCGCCAATCCCGAGACGGTGCCCGCGGGCCGCTACGCGAAAAGCTGGCTCCAAACGCGCGGCACGTGGAACGAGGTCGCGGCTCGCGTTCTGCCCGGCATCGATGTGCGCGCCGCGCTCGCCGCCGTCGAATCGGGTGGCGCGCAGGCAGGCATCGTGTACCGGACCGAGGCCTCACGCTCGAAACGCGTGCACGTGGTCTTCGAAGTGCCGCGCGCGGAAGGCCCCGCGATCGTGTATCCGGTCGCGGCGCTGTGAGCCGCGCGCGACGAAGGGCTCGCGCACCAGCTGATCGAATTCATCGAAAGCCCGACGGCCGACCGGGCCTTCGAGCGCCACGGATTCGTCGTCCTTCCGCTCGCGCGTTGATCGGCTGTGCCGGCGAGCAACGCTAGGACTTCGCCAGTGTGGCGACGTGCCCCTGCGACGACTGCGCGCGCTCGCGGCGACGGCCGAGACTTTCGAGCAGCGTGGCGGCGAGCGCGGTCCAGCCGGTCTGGTGACTCGCGCCGAGGCCAAGTCCGGTTTCGCCGTGAAAATACTCGTGGAACAAGATCAGTTCGCGCCAGTGCGGATTGTCGCGGTAACGCGCATCGTCGCCATGGCAGGGACGAGCGCCGCTCTCATCGCGCAAGAAGGGTCGCGTCATTCGGCGCGCGAGTTCCTCGGCGGCGAGGTCCAGATTGAGGTAGTTGCCCGAGCCTGTCGGACACTCGACCTTGAGGCTGTCGCCGTAGAAACGGCCGTAGCGCAGCAGTGCTTCGACGATCAGGAAGTTGATCGGATACCAGACCGGCCCGCGCCAGTTGGAATTGCCGCCGAACAACGCGGAAAGCGATTCGCCGGGTGCGTAATCGAGGCGGTGCTCCACGTCGCCGACGCGGATCGTGAAAGGATTTGCCTCGTGCACCTTGGAGACCGAACGCAGTCCGTTGGGCGAAAGGAACTCCGCCTCGTCGAAGACATAGCGCAGGATCTTCTCCAAACGCTCCCGCGAAGGGATCGAGAAGAGCCGCAGATCCTGCTGCTCACGCTTGTTGCGCGCCATGTAGGTGATCGTCGCTCCGAGGTCGGCGCGATTGCGCAAGAACCACTCCATGCGCTTCTTGAACGCAGGCATTCGATCGATCGTCGCGGCGTCGAGCACTTCGACCGCGATCAACGGAATCAGCCCGACCATCGA
>JANMRV010000327.1:0-6119 GCA_031388685.1 Planctomycetota bacterium | reverse complement strand
GCACTCCTGGCCGGTGCTGAAGCGCGCGCGCACGCTGCCGTCGAGGACATAGGGACCGGCGACCGGTGGTGAGCCGACGTCCCACGGGCCCTCGATTTGGCCGTCGGCGGCGGCCAGCACCCAGGCGTTGCCGTCTTCGGTCAGGCACAGCAGCGCGTCCGGACGTCCGGGCAGGATCACCGGCGCGCGCGCGATGCCGCTGAGCGAATCGAACTGGTGTTGCCAGCGCAGCGCAGAGTTCGCGCCCATCCGAACGATGCCACCCTGGCGATCGACGAGCAAGTGATCGTCCTGGACGGCGACCGGCGGTGCTTCGACTCTGCCTTGCGCGCGCCACCAGCGTTGCGGGAGGCGCGAGAGCAAGACCGCGACGTTCGCGGGGCCGTCGGAGTGAACCGCGAGCGGCTCGAAGCCCTTGAGCTCCAACACGAAGTCCATTGGTTTCGAAGGCGCCGACTCGACCGTGCAAGGCGTGACTTGCAGTGTGCCGTCGCCGAAGCGCGCGTGCGCGCCGGCCGGTGTCGAAATCACGCGCCAGGGCAGCAGGTGTTCCGAAGGCGAAGGACAGGCCTTTTCCTTCTGCAGCTCGGCGATGGCCTCCGCGTGCCGACCCGCCAGTGCGAGTTCGCGCGCGCGTGCCACCGCACTGCGGTGATCCTCGAGCTTGGTCGTCTCCGGGACCAAGGCCTTGGTGAGCATGCCCGTTTCATCGCGAGCGATCACCGCCTGATAGGCCTTCCAGGCGCCATCGAGATCGCCGGATTTCGAGTGCTCGCGCGCAGCCGCAAGCATGCGCTCCTGATCCCCGGAGTCATCGCGCCGCTTGGCTTCCTTCAGAGCGGTCGAACGCTGCTGGTCGCGATCGTGCAGGGTCTCGAGCAGATGACTCATGCGTACGAGGAAGCCGTCGAGCGCGTCGCCCTTCGGCTTGGATTTTCCCAGCGCGATCAAGTCGCGCACCTGCTCAGCGAGTTGCCTCTCCTGGGTGTCGTCGACAGCCGGAGCCTGCGGATCCTGGCTCAGTTCGCTCACGCTCTGCTCGAGCCGGGCGGCGAGGGCCTGTAGAATGTCCGAGACCGTGGGCCAGATCTCGCGAACCAGCGTCAGCTTTGGTGGCGAGGCTAGCTCTAGCGCGTTTTCCAAGCCCAGCAGTGCGTCGCCGCTCTCGCACTCGGTCGCGCACTTCGTGTAGATCGCGAGCCATTCCTCGCGCTGCGACGTCTCGCGTTTGCGGACCGCGTCGGCGAACTTGCGCTTGAGTTCGATCACGCGCGCACTGCTGCTTTCAGGGAAGTCCGCATCCAGCGTGCGCAGCAAGATTTCAGGTCGCTGGTCGCTGCTCTCGATCTCGCTCAGCCGTTCCTCGACCGCGTTGTCGTTGTGCACCTGCACCACGGCGGCGAGCGCGACGACCACCACCGTAGCCAGTGCGATCCACAGGTTGCGCGTCTTGGCCTTGCCCTGGGTCGAGCTTGCGCGCGCGACATTGAACAGGCTGCGTGCATCGCGATTGGTCGGATCGGCAGCGACCAGCGCGCGCAGCGGGGCGAGCGCCTTGTCGGCGAGCCCGCCGGCGATCATCGTGCGGCAAGCTTCGAGCAGCCAGGGCGTCGCGTCGTCGATCAGTCCGCAGGCCAGCATCAGATTGCCGAGTTCGAGGAGATTGGGCGTGCCTTCGGGATTGCGCGAGGCCGCCGCGGTCAGCATCGCTCCCGCGCGCATCAGGCGCCCCTGTTCGAGGAAGTGGCGCGCGACCTTGAGCAGCTCTGCGAAGCCGGGTTTCTGCGTCTCGTCTTCCAGGGCGAGTCCTAGGCGCAGCACGTGCACTTCGGCGATCAGGTCGTGGCGGTGGTGTTTGCAGATTTCACGCCAGCGCGCGAGCGAAGTCTTCGGATCGGCCTCGGCGAGCTCCATGCGCCGCAGCACTGTACGCGTGTCCGCGCTCGAAGTGCCGGCCAGTGCCAGCACCAGCTTTCCACCGTTCCATTCTTCGATCAGCAGTTCGGCTTCGCCCTGGTCGGGCACGCCGGGCGTCGCCGATTGGGCCCAGCCGGAGAGTCGCGAAGCGGCGCGCAGGAAGCGGTTCTTGACCAGTTCGGCCCGCGTCAACGCCGCGAGTTCGTTCGCGCTCGCCAGACGCAGATGCCCCTTGGCGATCCGCGCGAAGACCGCAGCTTTGGTCTGACGCAGCGGCCAGGACAAGCGATCGGAGACCTCGATGACGTTCGAGACACCGTCGCACTCGGCGTACAGCTTGTCGCCGGGCAGCAGGCTCGCGTCGATCAGCGGACAGAGCACCTCGTGACTCGAGAGACTCTTGGAGTCGCCGTGGGTGTTGCACTCGTCGGCCAGGCGCGCGTGTTCGAGCAGCAGGAACTCGACCGAGACCGGCGCGCAGTAGACCGGCACCTTGGCGTCGAGTTCCTTCGGCCGTTCCGTGGCAAGCTCCGCCGCCAGTGGATCGGTCGAAAGCGGATCCGAGTTGGGCAGCGCGCCCTGCTCGAAACGGAAGTGCACGCCTTCGCAGTCGAGCAGCTCGAACATGCGCTCGAGACGCGCTGCGTAGGCGATGTCGACCATGCGCAGCGAATCGACGCGTTCGTTCTCGTCGTCAGGCCAGGTTTGGCCCGCGCGCTTGCGCCAGATTTCGGGATCCTCGTCGGGTTCCGGCAGCAGGTGGATCTGCCCGCTGAGCACGCCGACGGTCGCGCTGAGACCGCCGCCGTAGAGAGTCAAAACGCCTTCTCTTCCGCCGCGTGCGAGCCCCTGAAGAAGCTCGCCCAGGCCCAGACCGGCTACGTCGCCCTGAAATGACATGGGAGGCCATGGTTATCGGCCCGCCCCGCCGCGGACTTGCGCCCGCCTTTGCCTTTCCTAGCCGGACGACAAGCGCAGCCGCAACCGAGCCAGATCGGCCGGCGTATCGAGGTCGTCGAGGATGGCGGGGTCAATAACCCGCAGCCCCCAAAGCGGGTCGGCCAGGGTCCGCAGCAGGCGCAAAGGCGCCCACGGTTCGGCGGCCGGCAGTTTCGCCGCGAGCTCACGTCCGAGGATCAAAGGGTGACCATGCCGCCGTCCAGGCTCGACATAGGGTGCGAGCCAGCCCCGGGGCGGGTCGCCGGCCTCGGCCCAGGCTCGCAACAGGCACTCGAAGACTTCGCCCGAAACCAGCGGCACATCGACGGGCGCGATCAGCAGAGCGCGGCCGGGCAGCGCGGTGGCCGCGAGTGCAAGCGAGCCGGAACGGCCCGCCCGCCAGCCTTCGTTGTACAGAAGTTGAACGCGTGGCTCGCGCTCGAGCTCGGCGGCGATCCGCTCGTGGTGCGCTCCGCTGACCACGCAGATCTCTTCGGCGCGTGCGTCCCGTGCTGCTCGAATCAAACGCGCGACGGCGCTGTGCCCGCCGAGGTCCACGAGCGCCTTGCACTCGCCCAGGCGCTCGCTTGCGCCGGCCGCGAGGATCACGACCACCGGCTTCACGTGCCGACGTAACGGTCGTAGACCGCGCGCGCGCGACCGGCGTCGTCGGTGCCGTCGATCAGCGCGCGTCCGTCTGGGAAAAGCGTCACGCGCAGACCCTCGACGTCGAAGCGCAGCAGCGGGCCTGATTCGATCACCGAACTCGAATGCGCGCTGACCACGCGGCGTACGCGCGCCACGTCGACGCGCCCGACGCCGCGAACTTGCACGGTGTTGCGGCCGCACAATACGACTGCGCCGCGTGCCGCGGGCTCTTGGAGGAAAGGGAATTCGCGCCGTACGCAACACGGGCAATCGGCCAGGCGCCCGGCGCGCAGCGTCAAGAATTCGAGCGTCCACACATCGAGTTGCACGAGCGTGGGCGGGGTCGTCGCGCGCGCGGCATCGTCGCCCGACAACCAGCGCAGCGCGCAGGCTGCCTGCAGCGCGGCCACAGCGCTGACAGCGGGCAGGATCACGCCGGCGCTCTCGCAGGTGTCAAGACTTGTCGCGGGCGGCGGCTGTGGGAAAAGACAGCGCAGGCAGGCGCCGGGTGGTGTCAAACGCGGCAGCACCGGCAGGACCAGGCCATGGGATCCGACGACTCCGCCGTAGATCCAGGGGATCTGCTGCTCCACGCAGAAATCGTTGAGCAGGTAGCGTGTCGAAAGATTGTCGGTGCCATCGAGCACGAGGTCGATGCCCTGCGCGAGATCGGGAAGCGCAGCCGCGTCGACGTGCAGCGCATGGGCCTCGATGCGCGTCGGTCCGCCGGCGCGTTGCAACGTCTCGCGCGCCGCGAAGGCCTTTGGAGTGGCCTCGAGCGCATGGCGCTCTTCGAAAAGGACCTGTCGTGGCAGGTTGGAGACCTCGACCAGATCGCGATCGACGATCACGAGCCTCTCGACTCCGGCGCGGAACATGGCCTGCGCCAGCGAGCCGCCGAGCGCGCCGCAGCCGACGACCAGCACGCTCGAGGCCTCGATGCGCCGCTGACCGGCCTCGCCGATAGGCGCGAAGCGGCTCTGACGATCGAAACGGCGCGCAGCAGAAGGTTCCATGGCCCGTGGATCAGACGAGCCAGCTCAGCAGGCCAAAGACGATCGCGGCGAGTGCGCCAAGCGCCAGCAGGAACCAGGGCAACAGCGCGCGCAGGTCGCTCTTCGGCGGATCGTTCATCTCGACCCAGTTGAAGTAACGCTTCACGCTGCCTTCGAGCGCGGCGCCGCAGTGCGGGCAGACCGTGGCTTGCGTGTCGTAGGGGATGACCCCGTCGCAATTCATGCAGTAGAAGTTGCGTTCCGCTCCACCCTCGGCCACTCCGGGCGCCTTGGACCTCTTGCGGTAGTACTCCAGCGCTTCCTGATTGGAATCGGCGCGCGCCCGCGACCAGTGGTGCTCGGACATATTGCCGAAACTCGGGCTCGGCGGATCCGGACGTTTCTCGGCCATGGCGTGCTGCACTCTACCTGCCGATTCGGGCGCGGCGCTCACCAGTCGCGTCGCGCTGCACGGAATTGCAGATGGCGGGCAAGGAATCCCGTCTTTCCGCCGAAGGTATCCGGCATGGGTGAACTGGGAATCAGTGAAGCGGAGGGACTGCGCGAGTTCGTGCTCGTGCCGCGCTCGCCGGAATTCGTCCCCGCCGACGGCGGGATCGCAGAAGAGTCGCGTCTGCGAGTCATCGGCCCAGGCCGCTTCGAGCGCGGCTATCTGCAGCGCCTTGCCGGACTCGCCGGAGAGCTGGAAATGGCCCGCGAGAACGAACGCCGGCTGACCGAGAGTCTGCGCGAGGGCAAGTCGGCGCTCGAGATGAGCCTGCGAGTCGAGCGCGGCTGCCAGCGGCGCATGGATCGGCTCGAGATCCGGCTCGAGGACCGGACTTTGGCGCTGCTGGAGTCGGAGCGCCAGCACAAGCGCCTGTTGCTGGTCCTCGGATCCATGCAGCGAGAAAACGAGTTGCTGCGCGCGCAGCTTCCGCTGACGCTCGCCGGCTCGCCTGTGGCCGCACTGTCGGCCGCCCCTGGCGAGCGCCGCGCGCCGCCCCGCGCCCGCGCGGGACTGTGGCAGTGGTTCTTTGGCGCGCGTCGCTGAGCCCAACCCTGGCCAAGGTCCGGATCGCAGCTTGACAAGCTGAGGCACTCGGCCGATCCTCTTGCCCCCGCGCGCGTGGCTGAAGGCCTCGGCGCTGGACCATCGGACTTGGACGGTGGGTGTAGCTCAGTTGGTTAGAGCGCCAGGTTGTGGTCCTGGAGGTCGCGGGTTCGATCCCCGTCACTCACCCCATCACGTTTTGCGGCATCCGGGCCTGCTATGAGCTGGACTCTAGTCGGAAGGAATCCGAGTCCCACCCGACGGCGCCGAGGGCTTATCCTGAGATGGGTCCCAACAGAGTCCTGCGCCGGCCTGGCGGTCAGATCCGGCGGCGACATGAAAAGAGTTTTCTTCCTCGGGCTGATCCTCTTCGCGTCCGGCTGCGCGGGCTGTTCAGACTCGAATGGCCCCGACACGAGCGCACCGATCCGCCTGGATCTCCTCCCGACGGCTCGCGAACCGCGCAGTCGCAATGTGGCCGTGAGGGAGCTGGTGGACTGGCCCGCGGAGTCCAGCCGGATCTCCGTGGACGGAGCTCGCGCCGTTCTCGAAGGTGGCGCTGCCGC
>JANMRV010000317.1:0-16279 GCA_031388685.1 Planctomycetota bacterium | reverse complement strand
CGACCAGCGCAAATAGGGAAAAATCGTGCCTGGCACCGTACTGTCCGATTCAGACCATGTAGCGCGCCAATCCGATCAGGCCGCCGGCGATGACCACGAGATGGACGCCGATGTTCCAGCGCGACAGGCAGACGAAGACGGCTGCAGCGATCGCGAGGGCCGGGAGGTCGAGGGAGCTCCAGGCCGGCGATGCGCCCTTGAACAGCGTGCTCATCGCGAACCAGACCGCGAGATTCAAGACGACACCGACCACGGCCGCCGTGACAGCGGCGAGTGCCGCGCTGAGACCGCGTCGGCTGCGCAGACCTTCGACGTAGGGCGCTCCGAGCAGGATCCACAGGAAACAAGGCACGAAAGTGACCCACGTGGAAATGCACGCGCCGAGCAGGCCACCGAGCCACGGCGGCAAACCCTCGGGATGATTCCAGCCGCCCATGAAGCCGACGAACTGCACCACCATGATCAGCGGGCCGGGCGTCGTCTCCGCGAGACCGAGTCCGTCGAGCATCGCGCCCGCGGAAAGCCAACCGAATCGCTCGACCGCCGCGCTTGCGATGTAGGGCAAGACCGCATAGGCGCCACCGAAAGTGACCAGCGCCGCCTGGCTGAAGAACACTCCTTCGGCGACGAAGGACGAGTCGCGGCCGAAACACATCGCCAGCAACGCGACCGGCAGCCACCACAACAACAAACACGTGATCAGCACGCGCGCGGCTCGTCGCCAGGCCGCGCCTGAACTCGCGAGACTTGCCGGCGCTTCTTTCTCCACCGCCGGCGCGTGCGGATTCTTCAGCAGGAACCACTGCGGCGCAACGCGTTGACCGAGCCAGCCGATCGCGGCCGCACTCAGGACGATCAGGGGGAACGGCGCCTTGAAAACGAACAGGCTGACAAACGCCGCCGCCGCAATGCACCACATCGGCGGTGTGCGCAGCGCTTTCTTGCCGATGCGAATCACGGCGTGCGCGACGATGCCGATGACGGCCGGTTTGAGTCCGGCGAAGATCGCCGCGATCCAGGGCACGTCGCCGTGGGCCGCATAGATCCACGAAAGGATCCAGAGCAAGAAAGCCGCGGGCAAGACGAACAAGATGCCGGCGACCAGCGCTCCGCGCGTGCCGTGCATCATCCAACCCAAGTACGTCGCGAGTTGCTGCGCCTCGGGTCCGGGCAACAACATGCAATAGTTGAGCGCGTGCAGGAATCGCTCCTCGTCGATCCAGCGCCGGCGCTCGACGATTTCCGTGTGCATCAGGGCGATCTGCCCCGTCGGCCCGCCGAAACTGATCCAGCCGACCTTCCACCAGAAGCGCGTGGCGGTGCGAAAATCCGGCTTGTTCGGTGCGCTCGATTCCGGCATCGGAGCGCGCGAGTATACTCGCCGCCGAGCGTCGGACTTCGCGCCGAATTCTTGCACGCAAGCACCCCATGATCCTGCAACAGACCTACCTCGCCTGCCTTTCGCACGCTTCCTACCTGATCGGCGACGAGCGCACGCACTCCGCTGTGATCGTCGATCCGCAGCGCGACATCGACGGCTACATCGACGCGGCGAAAAAACTCGGGCTGAAGATCGAGCGCGTTTTCCTGACGCACTTCCACGCCGATTTTCTCGCCGGCCACATCGAACTTGCCGAGCGCACGGGCGCCACGATTTGTTTAGGAACCAAGGCGCGCGCCGAATTCGACTTCGTTCCCGTTCGCGACGGCGAGACGATCGACATCGGCGACGTGCGCCTGAAAATTCTCGAAACGCCCGGCCATACGCCCGAGGGCATCTCGATCCTGGTTTACGATCTGGCGCGCGACCGCGAAGTTCCGCAGGCGATCCTGACCGGGGACACACTGTTCATCGGCGATGTCGGCCGGCCGGATCTCCTGACTTCGAAGGGGCTGACAGCGCGCGACCTCGCGCTGTCGATGTACGACACGCTGCGCGAGAAGATCATGCCGCTGCCCGACTCGGTCATCGTCTATCCGGCGCACGGCGCGGGCTCGGCCTGCGGCAAGAAGATGTCCCAGGAAAAATCCTCGGCACTCGGTGTGCAAAAGCGCCTGAACTGGGCACTGCAGGCAATGGACCGCGAGGAATTCGTGCGCCAGCTGACCGCGGAGCAACCGGCCATGCCCGCGTATTTTGCTTTCGACGCCGAGCTGAACGGCAAACGGCATGCAACGCTCGAGCAGAACCTGGCCCTGCACATGAAGCCGCTGACGCTCGACGAAGCGCTGTCGAAAGTCAGCGCGGGCGCGTGGATCCTCGACGCCCGCGAACCGGCCGAATGGACCGCCGGCCACCTTGCCGGAAGCGTCAATGTCGGCCTCTCGGGAACTTACGCGAGCTGGGTGGGCGCGCTGATCTCCGCCGAGCGCGAACTCGTGCTGGTCGCTCCTCCCGGACGCGAACGCGAGGCCGCCGTGCGCCTCGGTAGAATCGGGTTCGATCGCATCGCCGGCTACCTGCAGGGCGGCGCGAGCGCCTGGAAGAACCGGCCGGAGCTCGTGCGCACGAACGCACGATTTTCGCCGCAGGCCTTGGCTGGTGCGCTCGCCAAGACGCCCGCACCTTTTCTGCTCGATGTGCGCACAAAGGCGGAGTGGGACGATGGCCATCTCGCGGGCGCCGTGCACGTCCCCTTGCCGCAACTAGAGGCGCGCATCGCCGAGCTGCCGCGCGGAAAAACCATTGCCGTGCATTGCAAGGGGGGCTACCGCTCAGTGATCGCGCTCAGCCTGCTGGAACGCCACGGCCTCGGCCCGCTGTCGGACCTCGAGGGCGGCTACATGGCCTGGATCGAGGCCAAGCAGCCCACAATTACTTGAGGCGGGGCACAACTCGCTCCACATTCGTCATACGCCGAAGCCAGCACTGCTTTGCCTGATAGACTGGGCAATGTTCGAGATCTCCCCGCCGAACTCACACGCAGGAAGGACCCTTCAACCATGCGTATCTTGGTAGTCGACGACGACCCTAAATTCAGAAGCTACATCTCGACCGGACTTGCGGAGTCCGGCATCGATTCCGTCACCGCAGGCGATCCCGCCGCTGCCCTGGAGGTGCTCAGCACCGACAAGAAGGGCTTCGATCTGATCTTGCTCGACGTGATGATGCCCGTGAAGACGGGCTGGGATCTCTTGATCGAACTGCGCCAGGAAGGCCGCGAGACACCTGTCATTTTCGTCACGGCGCGCGACACCGTCGAGGAGCGCATCAAGGGCCTCAAGCTCGGCGCCGACGACTATGTGATCAAGCCTTTCGCCTTCAGCGAATTGCTCGCGCGCATCGAGGTCGCCGTCAGGCGCCGCAAGGCGCTGCCGCCGATCGAGGCCTTCGACTTGCGACTTGACCTGGTGCGCCGTCAGGTGACGCGCGCCGGCAAACAACTCGAGCTGTCGCCGCGCGAATTCGACCTGCTGCTCACGCTGGTGCGCGCCGGCGGCGAAACGCTTTCGCGCAGCGATCTGTTGCGCAACGTCTGGGGCATCGAGTTCGATCCGGGCACCAACGTCGTCGACGTCCACATCGGCAGGCTGCGGCGAAAATTGGACCGCCAGGGAACGGCGTTGATCCACACGGTGCGCGGCGAGGGTTATCGCCTAGGTTCCGAAGAGGCCACAGTGTGAATCAAAGTCGGTGGTCACTGGCCTCGCGCCTGACCAAGCTCTTTGCGATCACCACCAGTGCGTTGGTGTTCGTGATCACGTTGGTAAGCGCCTTCTACCTGCGTGACTCGGCGGAGCGATCTCTGCAGGGGCTGTTGCGAGAGGAGCTCGATGAAATGATGTCGAGCTACGACGAGGGCGCCGATCCAAAATTGCTTGCGGAGGCCGCGGAGACGTTCCAGCAAGACCATTCAGCCTTTCCGATGGCTTGGCAGGTATGGCAGGCCGATGGGAAAGCAGAGAAGTTCGCGCTGGGAAGGCAGGAGCTTCTCGCGCAAGCGAAGCTCGATACGAGGCCTGGATTGCACGGAACGACGCAGGCGTTTCAGGACGATCTGCGCGGAATGGTCGCGGCCGGCAGGGGCAACCTTGTGTTCGGCTGCGTGATCGACGGATCCAGTTCGCTTGGCGAGTTGCGCCGCTATTGCATGATCGGTGCGCTGCTGGTGCTCGCCGCAATCGTGACCATCTTCGCGGCCGGCCACGTCCTGGTGGGGCGTGTGGCGAATACCTTGCGAGAAGTGGCCCAAAGCGCGCGCAACGTTCGCGGGACAGGCGCTGCCATGAGCATCAACTTGACCCGCGCCCCCACGGAGGTGCGCGAGATCGTGACGGCGCTGCAGGAGATGCTCACCAACGTGCAAGGCGAGGCGGAACGCAACCGCGTTTTCACGGCCAGCCTCGCCCACGAGCTGCGCTCGCCGATCCAGAATCTGATGGGCGAGACCGAAGTGGCGCTGATGACCGAGCGCAGTGGCCAGGAATATCGGCGCGTGCTGAGCAGCCACCTGCAAGACCTGCGAGACCTCGCCGACGCGGTCGACAACTTGGTGACGATCTGCGCGCACCAGCATGCCGAAACAGGTCATTCGGAAACGCGCGAGAGTTTCGAGCTCGCTCCCGAGGCCAAATTGCGGCTGGAACGCGAAGCGGGTTATGCACAGGCACACGGTGTGAACCTCAGTCTCGAAGCCGAGGGCGACACGCGTGTGTACGGCGATCGCGAAGGCCTCTTGCGGGCGATGCGCAACCTGACCGCCAACGCCATCGAGTGGAGTTCGCCGGGAAGCAAGGTCGACGTCCGCATCCGCGGCGAGAACGGGCGTGTGCTGGTCACGGTCGACGACTCCGGCCCAGGCATTGCCGAGGAACTCAAGGAGCGCATCTTCGAGCCTTTTTTTCGCGGCCCGCAGGCCAAGGGCCGCCGCATCGGCTACGGCTTGGGGCTCGCGATCGTGCGCTCGGCGGTTACCGCACACGGCGGTGAGATCGAAATCGGCCGCTCGCCGATGGGTGGCGCGCGTTTTAGCCTGCGTCTCCCCCGCAACTTGCATCGGCCGGGGGTCGAAGAAACCCCGGTCCCCGGTTAGCCGTCCGTCGCCAACTGGCAATGGACCACGCGCGCGGCGAGAATGCCCGACGCGCCGAACGCGCACTCGCCCGTGCTCTTCCCCACCGAATTCGTCCAAAAACAGCGCGCGCGGCAGGCGGCGGCCTGCGACCTCTCGCTGATCGCGCCGGTCTACAACGAAGAGGGCAATCTGCGCCGCCTGCACGCGCGCGTGGCCGAAATCTTCGGCAAGACGACCGACTGGGAACTCGTGCTGGTCGATGACGGTTCGAAGGACGGCTCCGCCGAACTGATCGGCAAACTCTCGGCCGAGGACCCGCGCGTCGTCGGCATCTTCTTCTCGCGCAACTGCGGGCAGACCGCCGCAACCGCGGCCGGGATCCATCTGGCCCGCGGCCGGTTGATCGCGACGATCGACGCGGACATGCAGAACGATCCGGTCGACCTGCCGGCGATGATCGCGCTCTTGGCCGGCCACGATGCGGTCGTCGGCTATCGCCTCAAGCGCAACGACAACTTCGTGCGCCGCGCCAGCTCGAAGATCGCCAACCGCATCCGCAATTGGATCTCCAAGGACAGCATCCGCGATACGGGTTGTTCGCTGAAAGTCTTCCGCGCCCCGGCGATCCTGGCCATTCCGCTGTTCGAAGGCATGCACCGCTTCCTGCCGACGCTGCTGCGCTATCACGGCTTCTCGGTGCTCGAGCATCCGGTCTCGCACCATCCGCGCACGGCCGGCGTTTCGAAGTACGGCGTCATGAATCGCGCCTGGCGCGCTTTCAAGGACCTGCTCGCGGTGCGCTGGATGCGCGGGCGCTTGATCAGCCTGCCGATCCGCGAGGTGCGCGATGGCCGTTGAGACGCTGCGCGCGGGCCTCGACGAGGTGATCTCCTCTGACCTGGCCTCCGCCGCGTGGGTCAAGGCCATCGGCTGGGTCGGTCAAGCCCTTTTCTCCGGCCGAGTGATCGTGCAGTGGCTCGCCTCCGAGCGCGCTCGCCGCCCGGTCGCACCCAAAGTCTTCTGGTACCTGTCGGTGGCGGGCGCGCTCTTGATGAGCGTCTACTCGGTGCTGCGCGTCGAGCTGGTGATGCTGCCGGCCTTTGTCGTCACGCTGTTCATCTACATTCGCAACCTGCGGATCGGGACGCGCGGCCCCAAGGCGGCGAAGACCTCGCCGCTGCCGCTCGTGCTGCTCGGCCTCGTGCTCGCGATCGCGCCCTACGCGTTCGGCCTTTTGGACTCTGGCGGTCGCGAAGCGCCGAGCATCCCCTGGCTGGCGGTTGCCATCCTGGGCCAGTCGATGTGGATCGGCCGCTTCCTCGTGCAGTGGTATCACGCGGAACGTCATGGAAAGAGCGAGTTCCCTCCGGCATTCTGGTGGCTCACGATCGTGGGCAGTCTTTTGCTGCTCGCCTACTCGTTGCACCGCGGCGACCACGTTTTCATTTTCGGTTTCCTGTTGAGCTGGCTCGCACCGGTGCGCAATCTCATGCTGCACTACCGCCACGCGAGCATCGCTCACTGATCGCCGCTGCGGTCCGACCCTGACGGCTCTTCCATCCTCGATGAAACATCTCGTTGCCTCTTTGTTGTTTTCGATCGCGATCATATTCTCGGCCTGCATGACGCCCGACTACGGCCGGCCGCTGCCTCCGGGGGCGCCGGCGCTGATCGCCCTGAAACCGGGCGAAAAACGGCCCGATTTCAGCGAGGCCTTCACCAACAAGGACGAGTTGATGCCGGCGCTCGATCGATCGATCGAGTGGCACAAGAAACCGTCGTCGAGCGCCTTCTTCCCGATGGAGGGCGTGAGTCACGAGCGCGCGCTCGCCTCGCTGGTGCGTTTCAAGGAATTGCTCGCGCAATCGAAGGACGGCGCTGATTTTTTGCACCGTATGACGGTCGAATTCACGGTCTACAAGAGCGCGGGTTGGAACGCGAAGGGCGGCGGCGTCTTGTTCACGGCGTACTGCACGCCGATCCTCGATGGCAGTCGCAAGCAGGACGAGACCTATCGCTATCCGCTGTACGCGCTGCCGCCGGATCTGGTCAAGACGAAGGAGGGCGCGATCCTCGGCCGGCGCACGGTCTCGGGCGGGGTCGAGCCCTATCCGACGCGACGCGAAATCGAGGCTTCGGCGATGCTCGAAGGCAAGAGCTTGGAGCTGGTCTACCTGAAGGACCCGCTCGATGCGTTCATCGCCCACGTCAACGGATCCGCGTTCATCAAGACACCGACGGGCGAGAGCCTGAAGTTCGGCTACTCGGGGAAAAACGGTCGCGAGTATTCGTCGCTCGGCAAGGAATTGATCCGCACGAAGGAGCTCAAGGCCAAGGACATGAGCCTGCAGAAGATCCGCGAGTGGGGCAGCAGGAATCCCGAGCGGCTGATGGATTTTTTGGCGCGCAACGATTCGTATGTTTTCTTCACCGAGATCGACGGCAACCCGCGCGGCAGTCTGAACCTCGAAGTCGAAGGCGATCGCACGCTTGCGACGGACAAGGCCTTGTTCCCGCGCGGCGGGTTGGTGTTCGTCGAGACGAAAGCGAAGAACCGCTCGAAGCCCGATCAGTGGTTCCACCAATTCATGCTCGACCAGGACACCGGTGGCGCGATTCGCACCGCGGGTCGCGCCGATATTTATCTCGGCGTCGGCCCCGAGGCCGAGCGTCGCGCGGGCAGGACCATGGCCGAGGGGCAGCTCTACTATCTCTTCTTGAACGCACATGATTTCCAAACTTCGACGCCTTGATCGGATCGCCGCGGCGCTGATCGCCGCGCTGCTCTGCGCTTGCGCCGCCCAAACCGGCGCCGGCGGCGGCTCGACTTCGCGCGAGAATCGCGACACCCATGGCCCGGACGACGTGGCCAAGTACATCGCCGGCCTCGAATCGGACGCGCGCGTGGCCGACCTCGATCCGCCGGTGGTGCTGGCGAAACTCGCGCTCGAACCCAACGCGGTCGTGGCCGACATCGGCTGCGGTCCGGGCGTGTTCTCGATGCGTTTCGCGCGTGCGCTGCCGCGCGGCGTGGTTTACGCGGTCGACGTGGAGCCCAAGCAGCTCGACGCACTGCGCGGACAATTGCTCTCCGGCGGCTTCGAAAACGTCGTGCCCGTGCTGGCGAGCTATTCGACGCCGCACCTGCCGCCCGCGTCCTGCGATTTGATCTTCATCGCCGACACGTACCACCACATCGACGACCGCGTGGAGTACATGCGCAAGTTGCAGCGCGTCTTGCGCCGCGGCGGTCGCCTGGCGCTGCTCGAATACAAGCCCGGTCCCCTGCCCGTCGGTCCGCCGCCGGAACACAAGCTGGCGGAAGGCGAAATGGAGCGCGAGCTCAGCGAAGCCGGCTGGACACGCAGCGAACGTTTCGACACGCACAAGAATCACACTTTCGAGATCTGGGTTCCGACGACGCGCTGAGCTACGCTTCTTTCACGTCCATGGCCAACTACGAAGTCGTCAAGTACACCGTCGCCCAAGTCGAAGGCGATGATCAGATCGAAGTGATCATCCATGCCTCCGATGGGAACAAGTGGGAGTACGGGATCCCGTTCAGCCGCTCGAGCGGGCGCTACACGTTTCCCGAGATCGACGTGCTCGAGATGGACTTCGGCGACGAATTCGCGCGCGAGCTGACGGAGAAGTTGGACAAGCTCGTGGCGAGCTTGGTGCGCTAGGGACGCGGGACTCGCGGTCGAAGCGCGGCCGCGTCGGTGGCGGTGAAGAATAGTCCGGAGTGGAGCCTGACTCCGTACGTCATCCCTTTGGCGGCGCGGGCTCTGGGGGCTTGGGGTTTGCAAGTTCCTCGAGTTCGGCGCGTTTCGCGGGATCTTTTTCAAGTGCGAGTGCGCGCTCGGCCATTGCTTTGGAATTCTCGAGCTCGCCGCGGCGTTGTTGCAATTTGGCGAGCGAAGTCAACGCAATCACGCACGCCGGATCCGTCTCGACAGCGCGGCGATAACACAGCGCAGCCTCGCCGTCCCGCTTCTCGTCTTCGGCGATCATGCCCAGATAGAAATGGCCGAGCGTCGATTGCGGGTCGAGCGCGAGCGCGCGACTCAACCACTCCCGCGCCGTCGCTGCCGCGCGTGGATTTTGCTCGCGCACACTCGGCTCGGCGTACATCGACGCGGCTTGCACGAGGCGTTCGGCGGAAGGGGCTTCGAGGGCGAAAGCGCGCTCGCAGGAGAGGAACGCTTCGGAAAATCGTTGCAGCGCGCGCTCTGCTCGCGCGGCCAGCGAAAACTCCGCAAAATTCGCGGCGCCGGATTCGATTCGAGGCCGCAGCAAGTCCAGCGCTGAATCGAACTGGTTCAGATCGCAACGCAATTTCGCCAGTGCGAAGACGAGCTCGCGCTGACCCGGTTGGATACGCAGAGCGCGCTCGTAGACGGTGTCGGCAGCGTGCGGCAAGCCCTGGGCCACGAGCGCTTCGGCCTGGATCGAGAGCAGCACCGTGTCCTTCGGAAACTTGCGGCTGCCCAGTTCGGCGAGATGCTGCGCGCTCTTCGGGTCTCCGGTTCCGATCAACGCTCGCGAAGCTTGCGCGCAAGCTTCACGCTCGCGCTCGTCGCCCAAGAGATAGATGTCGTACCAACGGGCGGCGGCATCGGACCATTGGCCTGCTCGACTTGCACTGCGCGCGGCGGAAAGTTCGCGCATCTCTTCGCTGGGAGGCGCATTGCTTCCGGGGCCGGCGCAGGCCGACGCCAGTCCTAGACAAAGCAACACGCCTAGAACGGGCTGGAGGAACGCGGACGGTTGTGCCCGTGCGTTCATGGAACCGAGTCGGCCTGGGGCGATGAGGAAATGCACGCTGGAATCTGTGACGAACGCGGCGGCGGCAAACTTCCCGGCGCCGCGCGCGAGCGCTCGTTAGTCTATCGCGGTGACCATTCAGGCCTTGCTGCTCGATGCCGGCGGGACGTTGCTGGCCGAAAATCCGTCGCGGGAAACGCTCTACGCCCAGGCGGCGGCGCGCCACGGCATCGCGCTCGAGCCCGCCGGGATGCGCCAATGCATGCAGCGCGCTCACGGCTCGCTGCCGCTCGTCCTGGAGGGCAACTATCGCTATTCGATGCCGTGGTTCGAGGCTTTCATCGCCGACATTTTCGCGCGGCAACTCGGGCTCGAGCGCGCGCGGTTGCCTCGAGTTTGCGAAGAACTCTTCGCGACTTTTGCCGACGCGAGGAGCTTTCGCCTGCTGCCGGGCGCGGCGGCACTGCTCGAGGCGGCGGCGGCCCGCGGGCTGAAGCTTGGGTTGATTTCCAACTGGAGCCCTGCGCTCAGCACGGTCCTCGACGGTCTTGGGGTGCTCGGCCGCTTCGATAGCGTGCTGATCTCGTCCGTTGAGCGCCTGGAGAAGCCCGATCGCCTGATTTTCGAGCGCGCTCTCGATCGTTTGAACGTCCGTGCCGAACAGACGTTGCACGTAGGCAACGAGCCCGTGCAGGATGTGCAGGGAGCGAACGATTGCGGCATCCGCGCCCTTTTGTACGACCCCGAAATCCGTCACGCTGCGCTCGGTTGCCCCAGCATCCGCCGGCTGGACGAAATCATTCCCTGGATCGAGGACCAACGTTGAATCCGCAACCGCAAGCCGACGCGCGCAACATCGACCGCGAACTCGAACAACTCGTGGCGGGCGTCGCGCGTTGGCGCGCTTCGATCGCTTCGACTTATCTCGGCCATCCCGAGATCGTCGAGCAGTTGATCCTGTGCGCATTGTGTGGCGGTCACGCACTGATCGAAGGCGTGCCGGGCCTGGGCAAGACGACTCTAGTCAAGGCCTTCGCGAACGCGCTCGAGCTTTCCTTCGCGCGCGTGCAGTTCACGCCCGACCTGATGCCGGGCGACGTGCTCGGCGGCCGCATCCTCGATGAAGACGCGAGCGGCCGGCGCAGCATGCGTTTCGAACCGGGTCCGATCTTTGCGCACGTCGTGCTGGCCGACGAGATCAATCGCGCGGGACCGCGCACACAGTCGGCGCTGCTCGAGGCGATGGCTGAGAAGCAAGTGACGAGCTTCGGCGAAACGCGCGCGCTTCCCGATCCGTTCATGCTGGTCGCGACCGAGAATCCGATCGAGATGGAGGGCACGTATCCGCTGCCCGAGGCGCAACTCGATCGCTTCATGTTTCAGATCCTCGTGCCGCGGCCGAATCTCGGCGAATTGACGACGGTACTCGCCGGCGCTTCGAAGGCGCGCCCGCCCCAAGCCCAGCGCGCGGCGACGAAAGCGGATCTGCTGCAGTGGCGTGCGTTGGTCGGGGAAGCGTTGGCTTCGACCGAAATCGTCCAGTACGCGGCGCGCATCGTGCTCGCCACGGCCGCACGCGCGGACGAGGCGCCGGCGATCGTGCTGCGCTCGGTGCAACACGGTTCGAGCCCGCGCGGTGGACTTGCCTTGCTCGCGGCGGGCAAAGCTCGCGCGTTGACCCATGGACGAATGCATGTGACGCGCGAAGACCTCGATGCGGTGGCCTCGCCGTGTCTGCGACATCGGCTGATCCTCTCCTACGAGGGTCAGGCCGCGGATGTCGATCGGGATCAGTTGGTCAAGGCAGCGCTTGAGTTCGCCGCTTCCGCTTCGAGTCAACGCAGCAAGTCGGGACTCGAATAGGGGCGAGGGTGCTCCGCGAGCGGACTCGAGGGTCAAAGGCCGAACCCACGCAATCCGCAGGCCCAAACCGCACCGACGAATGCGGCCGCCCGGGCCATGGATTACACTGACCGGTCATGGACTGCCGTGTGACCTTGGCTCAGATCAACCCGACCCTCGGGAATCTCGAGAAGAACTTCGAACTCCACGTCGTCGAGATCGAGGCGGCGAAGCGCGCCGGATCGCGGCTCGTACTGTTCCCCGAGCTTTCGCTCTCGGGCTACTTCCTCAAGGATCAGACCTCCGAGATCGCGCTGAGACTCGACTCGCCGCTGATCGCGAAGCTGGCGGAACAATCGCGCGACATCTCGATCGCCGCCGGCTTTGTCGAGCGCTCGCCCGAGGGCCGACTGTACAACTCGATCGGCTTCTTCGAGGACGGAGCGCTCTTGCACGTGCACAGAAAAGTGCACCTCGTCACCTACGGGATGTTCGACGAGCAACGCGAGTTCGCCGCCGGCGACCGCTTCGTCGCCTTCACTTCCAAGCTCGGCCGCTTCGGGATCCTGATCTGCGAAGACCTCTGGCACGTTTCGAGCGCCTATCCCTATTTCCTCGCCGACGTCGACGCGCTGCTGGTGCATTCCTGCGCGCCCGGCCGCGGCATAGGGGCGCACGATGGCGAACTGAGCTCGCAGCGCATCTGGGAAACCTTGCTCGCCGCGCAGGCGCTGACCACGCAGACCTGGGTGGTGTGGACCAACCGCGTCGGCTGGGAAGACGGCATTTTCTTCTCCGGCGGCTCGCGCGTGATCGATCCCTTCGGCCGCACGCACGCCGCACTCGAGGGACTCGAACCGGGCCGGCTCGACGTGCAGCTGTGCTCGCGCGAAATGGAGCGCGCGCGCCTGATGACGCCGCTACGGCGCGACGCCAAGCCGTGGCTGCTCGAGCAAAGCCTCGCCCGCTTCCGCACGCAAGGCTGATGGACCGCGCGGAAATGAATCTCGCCATCGACACGACGCTGGTCGAGCGTCTGCTGGTGCATTTTTTGCACGAGGAAGTTTCCAGCGCGGGTTTTTCGAAGCTCGTGCTCGGCGTTTCCGGCGGCATCGATTCCGCTGTCGTCGCCGCGCTCGCGGTGCGCGCACTGGGCGCGAAAAATGTCTTCGGCGTGCTGATGCCTTATCGCGAGTCGAATCCAGAGAGCGAGGCTGACGGCCGGCTCCTGTGCGAGACACTCGGCATCCCGCACATGAAAGTCGACATCAGCGCGATGGCCGACGCCTACTTCGCGCTCGACCCGAAAATGGATCGCCTGCGGCGCGGGAATGTGCTCGCGCGCTGTCGCATGATCGTGCTCTACGATCGCGCGGCCGCCGAGCGCGCCCTGGTCGTCGGCACGAGCAACAAGACGGAACTGTTGCTCGGCTACACGACGCAATTTGGCGACAGCGCGAGCGCGCTCAACCCGATCGGCGACCTGTACAAGAATCAGATCTATCAACTGGCGCGCCACCTCGCGCTGCCGGAAGTTCTTTTGTCCAAACCGCCCTCGGCGGATCTTTTCGCCGGCCAGACCGACGAAGCCGAACTTGGTTTCACCTACGAAGCCGTCGATCGCCTGCTCTATCTGATGGTCGACGAGCGCTACAGCGAAGAAGACCTCGTGCAGCACGGTTTCGAGCGCGATTTCGTGCGCAAGATCGTCGCGCGCATCTCGGGCACGCAATTCAAGCGCGTTCCGCCGATCATCGCAAAGCTCTCGCACCGCACGGTCAACCAGGATTTCCGTTATCTGCGCGACTGGGGCCGCTGAGATTTGCGCAGGTCGCGCGCGAGCAAGGCCCAACGCTCGTGATCGCGCCAAGCTCCGCCGACGTGGGCAAATTCACGCGCGAGGCCTTCCTTGGTGAATCCAGCGCGTCGCAACAAGCGCTTCGAAGCCAGATTCTCGGGCAACACATCGGCTTCGAGCCGGCGCAATTTGAGTCCGCCGAAGGCGCGGCGCATCGCGAGTTCGAGCGCTTCGCCCATGAATCCCTGCCGCGCGAACGGCGCGCCGATCCAGTAACCGAGCACGGCGCTCTGGAACGGCTCGCCGCGGATCGCGCCGATCGTGATTCCGCCGAGGACCGCATCATCGGACTTCGAGCAGATCAACCAGCGCTCGCGCGAAGTGCCCGGACCTTGATCCAGGAACATGCGAAACAGGCGCGCGAGCGCCAGCGGCTTGCCGTCGCTGGCGCGCAGTTCAAAGGGCGCGTGGAACTTGCGGCTCGCTTTGCGCAGCGCAATGAACTCGCGCCGGTCTTCGGGCTTGGGCGGCCGCAAATAGATGCGCGCGCCGCGGCCGTCGAGGCGCTCGGGTTGTTCGAAGAATCGGAAGCGTTTGTGCACGCGATTCTCAGTGCAGCGCCAAGCGCAGCGACTTCCACGGCTCTTCGGTGCTCATGTCGATCACAGCCGGACCGTCGAAACGCGCTTCGGAAAGCACGGCCAAGAACTTGATCGGCTTGTTCGACGAGTTGTACGTGCCGTGCACTTCGTTGCGCGGAACGTGCACGACTTCGCCGGGCCGCATGATGCGTTTCTCCTGGCCGACCCACTGTTCCGCTTCGCCCTCGAGGTAGTACAGCAATTCCTCGAAGCAGGGATGGCGGTGGAATTCATGGGCCTTGCCCGGCGGCATGGTCACGCGCACGAGTTGCAGATTCGTCGCCGAAGTCAGGCCAGGACGTGAGAACCACTCGTGCGGCCCCCACGGCGCCTCCTCGCGCACGACTTCGGCACCCGAAATGAAGCGAAGGCAGCGTTCGGTGCACATGCTAATTACCGAGCGCCCAGCGTAGCGCGTTCGTGTACATCGACTTGTAGGGCGCGCCGTCGTGCGCCGCGGCGTCGTGGCCGAGCGTGATGCAGGCGGTCCGGCCGCGCGCACGTTCGACGGTCCAGAGCACGGGATACTCCTTGCCGCTCGACAGCGATTTCCCGATCGCGATCACATGCGTCTTCGCGCTCGGATCGAGCGTCGTCTCATACAGCTCGTCCTTCACTTTGAAGGTTGCCGGTACGCCCTTGGCTAGCGCGTGGGCCGCATCGACGACGCGCACTTCGAACTCGGCATATTTCTCGTGACTGCGCGCTCCCCCGCCGACCCAGCGCGCGTTGTACTCGGGCCAATCGTTCCAGTTGAACCACGTCGCCGGGTGCACGAGCACGAGACCACCGCCGTCGTCGTAGAACTTGTCCAGCGCCTTGCGCAGCGCGTCGCCGGCGAGCGGCTGATTGTTCGTCAGGCACAGCACCTTGAGCTTCGCAAGTTGCGCCAGCACATCGCCCGTGCCCTCGGTGTAACGCGCCGAGCCGAGCTTCGCCTCAGCAATCGTCGCCATGTCCGACTTGTTGAAAAAACTCTCGAAATCGTGGCTCGATCCCCCACCGACGACCAGCACATCGATCGGATCCACTTTGACCTCCGTGGCTTTGCGAGTCGCGCCGCGAAGCTCGGCGGTCAAGCCGAGGAATGTCGGCGAGAGGTGATTGTCGTAACTCTCGAGCTCGATTTTTGCGACGACCTTCTGCTGCTTGGGCGCGAGATCGAAAGTCCGAATCTGACCCCAGGAACCGGGCCTGACCAGATCCTCGACGTATTTCGATCCCGGCACGTCGCGTCGGCCGATCCAGTCGGCGAACTCGACGCCGTCGTGCAAGACGACTTCTTCGCGCGTGCCGTCGGCGTAGACCCAGGTCCACTTCACACAGGGCTGTTTGTCGTCCTGGATTGGGAAACCCCAGGCGGCGATTCCGCCGAGCACGTGCATGCGCTCGAGCGCGAAGCCGACCACCACTTCGACCTGCCTGGGCAAGCCCGTGCGCGAGTACCAGTCCCGTCCTTGTCCGCCGCGCAGGCAGACCACGTTGCGCCCGCCTTCGATCTTCTCGGGATCGCGAACCTCGAACGGCACGCCTTCGACTTCGAGGACGCCGTAGCGCATGAGATCCATGCGATCGGGCGCCTTGTCGGGATCGTACATACCCTTGAGCGACGACATGTTGGCGAGCTCGCGCAAGTCGAGCACGCGGAAGCCCGTGTACTCGTTGGTCAAGTACGCGAGCACGTCGCGCAGGCCTTCGGCTCCGATGCCTTCGAGCCCCACAGGCATCGGCGAGCGTCCGGTCGATTTCAGCGAGACGATCTCATTGCGCGGAATTTCCGTGTCGCCCGTTGTCGCTCGCAACACGACGCTTTGCGGCGTGTCTCGGACGATCACACCGCTGACGAGCCGGTCGTCGGTCGTCTCGCAAACGTATTCGAGGTACGCCGCTTCGACCGCGGCGTTCGGATCGAGAATCACAGGCAACAGCGCGCGCACGCCGTGGGCTCCCATGCCGGTCAGATCGGGTCCGACGTGGGCGCCTTCGCCTTTGTAGGTGTGGCAGGTCGCGCAGTTCTGCGTGAAGAGCGCCTTGCCGTGCACGGCGTCGCCCGGCGCTTCGACGATCGGCAGGACCTTCGCGATCAACTCGCTGGTTTTCTGATTCTGCGGCCCTTGGATCTTCTCGAGAACCGAGCGCGCGCGCTTCGCGACATTCTCGTCGGCGTGATTCTTCAATTGGGAAAGACGCAGCGGCCCAAGATCGTTCGGCGCGAT
>JANMRV010000292.1:0-3113 GCA_031388685.1 Planctomycetota bacterium | reverse complement strand
CGCTCGTCACGCGCACGGGTGATTCTGGACCGAGTTCATCACGTCTTCGACTTGCGGATCCACGCGCGCCGCGCTCTGGCTTCCTCGAATCGGCCGACGTGCTACGCGCTCCGGACTGCTCACAAAAGTTCCCCCATCGGTCGTCGCGACGACCACTCCCTCCGGCCGCAACCCCGCGGTCGGGCCATCCCCAGCACCGAAGAACCGCCGGTCCCACTACCGCGCGGTCAGCGAGGCAACCGTACTCATGCGCTTGCGCTTCCTTCTGCTCTCGTCGGCTCTCCTCCTCGGCACCTGGTCGTGCCGCTCCGCAACCCCTAACGACTCGACCGAGTCGCCGGCAACGCCCGAGGCTGCAATGCTCGACGTCGAACCGGCTGCATCCATGGATGCAGCCGTCGGCGAAGCGCCTGCAATCCCGGAGCCGATTCCGGCGTCCGCGGCTCAGGAGCCGGGGCAGGACACCTCTGGGCAGGACGCTCAAATCGTTCAAGCCAGGCTCGACAAGCAGCGCGTGCTCGCCGCGGAGTACATCCGCCTTGGCGACGATGCGCTGTCGAGGGCCGAAGTCGAAGACGCGCTGAAGCACTTCAGCAACGCTCTCGATGTGATGCCGTCGAGCCAGGACGCTCGCGACCGCATCCACAAAGTCGAGGCGCTCATGGGCGATCGCTTTTCGGAAGCGGGCGAATTCATCAAGGACGCGCAGGACGCGGAAGTCGTGCGCCGTGCCCAGGCGCGACTGAGCGCCGAATCCGCCAAGACCATGGGCGACGAGTCGATGCGCGTCGGCGACTACAGCAAGGCCGTAGATCACTACCGTCAGGCCCAATTGGTGCTGCGCTATCACCCGCTGATCGCGACCGGCTCGCTCGATGAGCAGCTGGTGACCGGCATGCTGGAAAAGGCCGTCAAACTGAGCGCGGAGGCCGAAGCGGCACGCGTCGATGACGCCCGCAAGCAGGCCGAACTCGTCAAGCTCGAGAAGGAGCGCGCACAGCGCGAGTACCGCGAGAACAAGCTGCAGGCGCTGTACAACCAGGCCAACGAAGCCTACTTGGCAGAGAACTACGAGCGTTCCGAGGCGCTGATGGATCAGGTCCTGCTCGAGGACCCGGGCAATGAAAAGGCGGAGTCGCTGCGCGTTTCCGCACAGCTTGCGCGTCACAACAAGCGCGACGAAACCACGCGGCGCAACTATCGCGAGCAGTGGAAGCGCACGTTCGACGAGCTCGACGTGATGGACGTTCCGCAAATCGACACGCTGGTCTTCGATCCCAAGCGCTGGAAGGAAGTCAGCGCGCGCACCGCGCTCGAATTCGTCGGTACGCGTGGCGATTCTGAGAACGATCGAAAAGCGGTGTTGGATCGCCTGGAAAGCGTGCGCTTCCCTGTGCGCTTCACCGGCCCGGACGGCGCGGGGTCGCCGCTCTCGGAAGTCGCCGCATTCCTGCAGACGCTGACCGGCGTCAATTTTGTGATCTCGGCAAAGGTCACCACGGACCTCGACGAAGAAGCACAGACCGTCAAAATCGAACTGCCCGAGCAGAGCGTCAAGAAAGTGCTCGACACGATCGTCGAGGTCTCCGAGAGCCTGCGCTGGAAGATCGAAGACGGCGTGGTCAAGTTCGTGACCAAGGAGGAGATGCTCGGCGGCCAGATCATGACGATGTACGCCGTCCAGGACATCATCCACCCGGTCCCGAGCTTTGCCGGTCGCGAAATCAACGTCTCGCCCTCGGGCGGGATCGATGCGCCGGAGGAAACCGACACGCCGCGCGAAGGGCTGGTCGTGACCTCCGACAAGATCGAAGGCCTGATTCGCAACAACATCGCGCCGGCGTCGTGGAACGACGACCCGAAGAACTCGCTGCGCATCGCCGACAACGGCACGATGGTCGTCTACCAGACGCCCGAGGTGCAGGCGCAGATCAAGGCACTGCTCGACGACCTGCGCGAAGCGACAGGCATCATGGTCGACATCAAGGCGCGCTTCCTGACCGTAGAGGACAACTTCCTCGAAGACATCGGCCTTGATTTCCGCGGCCTGGGTCAACCGGGCCTGGGCACCAACAACTTCTTCAATGATTTCGGCGGCAACGGTGTTCAGGCCGACCTCGGCAAGGAAATCGGCCAGGGTACCGACCTGGGCGCGTTCTACGACGACGGTGGCGATGGCGACATCAGGGCCCGCACGGAGCACCTGTACGATGTCGCGCTGGGCGATACGGACATCCTGACCAACGCTGGCGGCCTCGCGGCTTCGTGGACCTACCTCAACGACACTCAGCTCAGCATGGTGCTTCGCGCCGTGTCGAAGTCCGAGCGGGTTGAATTGGTCACGGCACCGCGCCTGCTGGTGTTCAACACGGCCCGCGCGAACATCGCGGTACTGAACCAGGTCGCCTACGTGAAGGACTTCGACGTCGAGATCGCGCAAGCAGCCTCGATCGCCGACCCGATCATCGACGTCGTCCAGGACGGCGTGGTGCTCGATGTGCGCCCGGTAGTCAGCGCCGACCGCCGGTCCGTGCTGATGGAACTGCGACCGACGGTCGCGACGCTCAAGCGCCCGATCCGCCAGCAGACGACCACCCTGGGTTCGCAGAACTCGGTCGCGATCGAATTGCCCGAGGTCGATATCCAGCGCGTGCGCACGACAGTGCCGTTGCCGGATGGTGGCACCGTGCTGCTCGGCGGGCTGAAGGTCTCCGAGAAGCAGGACTTGCGTTCGGGCGTCCCGCTGCTGAACAAAATTCCGGTGCTGCGCATCCTGTTCGAGCGCAAGGGCACGTACACCTCGAACCGCAAACTCCTGATCCTGTTGTCCGCGAACATCGTGATTCCCAAGGAACTCGAGCCGACTCCGGCCCAATTGGGCGCACGCTGAGCGAGGCGCCCTCGCGGGCTCGGATCGAGCAAGACACCAAGTTAATCGGGGCCGGCTACCCACAGGGGCAGTCGGCCTCGCTGCTTTTGTCACCAGCGCACGCATGCGAGGATAGGTGAGGCTGCGAGCGACTCTCGAGCGCCCGCCCATGCGGCCAGGCGCCGCAGCTTCCTCCATGCGACTCCCCCGCTGCTTGTGCGCTCTGTCCGCCGCCATGCTGCTG
>JANMRV010000273.1:0-4618 GCA_031388685.1 Planctomycetota bacterium | reverse complement strand
CGACCAGCTACACGGGAAATTCGTTCGCCCACGCCACCGTGACCAATCCGGGCGGAACGTCGGTCATCGTCAGCAACGGCGGCGCCGATATCCACCTCAGCGAGCTGACCATCGGCGCCGGCAAACTCATGCTCGGCGGTCTGACCACTGACAATTGGCACCAGCCCCAGCCGGACGCTCACAACCTGCGCTCAAACATCATCTCCTACACCGCGAGCTTCACCTCGGTCTCCACGTATTGCACGGCCAAGGTCAATTCGCAGGGTTGCACGCCAACCATCAGCTACGTCGGTGCTTCGAGCGCGACGGCTGGATCAGGATTCGTGATCCGCACGGCTCAGGTCATCAACAACAAGCCCGGCTTGTACCTGTATTCCAATGGCGGTCGTGCTGCGCTGCCCTTCTATGGTGGGCTGCGCTGCCTCGGCAATCCGGTTCGGCGCTCGGTGTCGATGAACTCTGGCGGCAATCCTCCTCCGAGCGATTGTTCGGGTGTCTACTCGATGGACTGGAACACCTTTTCGAGTGGCGGGCTGGGTGGAACTCAGCAGGCCTACCTGCACGGCGTGGGCAACGTTGTCCAAGTGCAGGCTTGGGGGCCCGACAGCGGCTTCCCCGCGGGGCTCAACGCTACGTTGTCCAATGCCTTGGAATACTCGGTCGGACCGTGAACTCGGTGGGCCTGTCGGCTGTCGGTTGACAGGTCCCGGTCGCGCCAGCAGGGTCAGTTGAGAACCGGAAACCCAAGCGCTGGGTGGTGCGGCCACGGCCGCACCACCGGGGGCATACGACCAAGAGCCGGCCGATTGTGCTGACTGCTTTGTGCAGCGGCAATTGGGCCAGCCCCCGCGGCTCGAGGAGCATCGCGTGGCAAGCTGGCCCCGTGCCGGCCAGCTGTCCGTGAGCCAGTTGGCTGATCGCCAACGAAGACGGCGATCAGGGGCGCGCCGGTGGCGATCGAAAATGGTTCGGCCTCGAGGCTGACTCGGTGCACCGTACATTGCGCTCCAGGCAGAGCGTCGCGGGCCGATGCAGTAGCGACTGGACCCGCGGAAATCCGTCCGAACGGCCGACTCGCGGCCCTCCCATTCCGCTCAGCAGTGCTACCGTGGTTGCACGATGAGGGACTGCGAAGTCCCAACCCCCCAACAGTCCAGATTGGTTTTCTCTGCCCCCTAGCCAGGAGCTTTCCCATGCAATTTCGTCCTCTTTTCGCCGCCGCGGCTTTGCTGGTCTGCACGCTAGGCCTGCACGCCCAGAGCGCCAACAACTACATGCGTTCGAGCAGTGGATCGCCCTGGGGCCAGACCACCAACGAAGGCGCAATGGATACGGTCTTCGGCGTCGGCCTGTGGTCCGATTTGCGATATGAATCCGTGAGTCCCGGCGTGCTTTTCGTGTCGACCACGCATTTCATTTTCATGGAGGGTGGCGACTCGAACGCGAACAGCTTGCAGGCGTTCCTGACTGCCAACAGTGCTGCCATCAGCACCTGGGTCAATGGCGGCGGGCGCCTGTTCCTCAACGCCGCACCCAACCAGGGCGGCACCATCATCACGCCTTTCGCCGGTACCACGATCAACTACCCGGGCTTCAGCACCGACCCCACATTTGCCTTCGACCCGCTCCATCCGGTTTTTGTCGGGCCCACTCCGGTCGCGACCAGCTACACGGGCAATTATTTTGCCCACGCCACCGTGACCAATCCGGGCAGCACACCGATCATCGTCAGTAACGGCGGCGCCGATATCCACCTGAGCGAGCGCGTCATCGGCGCCGGCGTGCTCCTGATCGGCGGCATGACCACGGACAATTTTCACTCGCCGCAGCCGGACGCCCACAACCTGCTCTCCAACATCATCTCCCACATCGCGAGCTTCACTTCTGTCACGACGTACTGCACGGCCAAGATCAATTCGCAGGGTTGCACGCCGTCGATCGGTTTCCTCGGTGCTTCGAGCATGTCGTCCGGCTCGGGATTCGTGATCCGCACGGTCCAGGTCCTCAACAACAAACCCGGCTTGTACCTGTACTCCGACGCCGGTCGCGTCGCAGTGCCCTTCTTCGGTGGGCTGCGTTGCCTCAACAGTCCGGTTCGGCGTTCGGTCCCGATGAATTCGGGCGGCAATGCTCCTCCGAACGACTGCTCGGGTGTCTACGCGATGGACTGGAACACCTTCTCGGTTGGCGGGCTGGGCGGAACTCCACAGGCCTACCTGCTCAGCCCGGGCCACGTGGTCCAAGTGCAGGCGTGGGGTCGCGACAATGGCTTCCCCGCCGGGTTCAACGCAACCTTGTCCGACGCTCTGGAATACGCGGTCGGACCGTGATTCGGCCCTCGGTGGACTTGTCGGCTGGCGGCTGACTGGTCCCATTCGCGCCGGCACGGTCAGTTGAGAGTCGGAAACCCAAGCGCTGGGTGGTGCGGCCCCGGCCGCATCACCCAGCGCCTGGTTCGGAAAACCGGCCATTTGTGCTGGTCTCTTGGGGCCGACGCACCTGGGTTGGATCAGCGCGAGTCGAAGCCGAGATCCGCGCTGACGCGATCGCGCGCGAGAGTTACAGCCTCGCTGGAGAGACGGGGGTGATTGAGAATCTTGCGCATGACGACGCCGTCGCTGGCCGGCGCGATCAACACGTGTCTTGCCGCGCAGTGCGGGCACTCGAGCACACGCTGCAAAAATTCTCTCGCTCAGCTCGGTCCCTATCTGCAGTGGGCCCGCGGGCGATTCGCGCTACTTGACGCCCAGGTCCTTCTTGATCGTGGCTTCGTCAGGGAGCTTGCCCTTGTACTGGACGTGGAAGCAGCCTTTCTCCTTCACCTGCTTCATGTACTTGACGATCACGGCCTTCGCCGGGCCGCTCAGGCTGCCTTCATCGAGATCGACGGCCTTGCCCACCACGTGAAGGCTCGGCGTCTTCGCGGCGAGCTTCATGAATTCCGCCTCGGCCGTCTTCTTGGCCGCGGCCTCTGCGGCCGGGTCATTAGCGGTGGTCCAGTCCTTATCGAGCTTTTGGCGATCCGCTTCCTTGAGCGAGCCGCCCGCTACGTAGACCCTGCCGTGGTCGACTGTGGTGGGCCAGAACTTGTACATGCGTTTGGCCTGCGTCGCGGCGTCACGCTTGCCATCGAGGATCTTGATGTCCTTGCCGCTGTGCTGCGCGACCAGATCCAGGAAGTCGATGATCTCCGCGTTCACTCCCGACGTCTTTCCGACTGCTTTCTTGTCTGACATGGCTGTACTTCCTTCGCGCCCGGCGGAACATGTCCACCGATGCGACCCGCGTCGTAACACGCGCTGAAGAGCGTGTCAAAGATCTCGCAGGCCTCGAGTTGCCTGCGCGCCCCGCGACCGCGCTAGAAACGAGAGTGCGGGTTAGGTTGTGTCTTTGGCGGCGCGCCGACGACATCCCAGTGCTCGACGATGCGGCCATCCTGGAGGCGGAACACGTCGGCGACGGCATAGGCAGGTGCCCCTGCGGCCGGCGTGAAGCGGGCATGCAGGAACACCAAATCGCCTTCGGCGATGGTCCTGATGATTTCCCAGCGCGGCTCTGGGACGTTCGCGATCAACTCCTCGAGGAAGCTGATCGTCGCCTCGCGCGTTCCTTCCGCGACATCCGGCTTGTGCTCGATGAAATCGGGGGAGGCATAGCGCTCGAAGGCGAGGCGTGGTTGAAGCTCGACCAGCGCTTGTTGGTAGAACGACAGCACGATCGCCTTGTTGTCATCCGCACAGGACGCGCGCCCATTTCCCGCCCGATGATCGTCCGCTGCTTTGGCAGCCTGACAACCCGACACCGTGAGCAGGCAGCAAGAGAGGGCCAGGACGAAGTTCGGGGTCGATCGGGGTCTGGCTTGCATCTGTTCTTGCCGCAAAGGAAGGGAGTTCGAAGGGTGCGGAGAGGATAGTCGAACATGCGACGTACGGAAGCCGGTCTCCGCGACCGCTCGTGCGGGGGACGAGAAGCGAGGCTACGCAGCAGGCCCAACTCCGCCCTCTCTTCGATGCCATTTGCAAGCGCTCCGCCGCAATGGCCAGGCGCAAAGGTGCGTCCAACGTGGACATTCTGGGCCGCGTGACCGGCTGCGGTTCGGTTCAGCGCAGCGCGGTCGACACTGGCGCCGGGAGCGTTCGAGGAGTATGAGAGCTTGAAGGACGCCCGCTACCTTGTGTCGGACGTCGGCTCGTTGGTTATCCCCGACTGAAGGAGGAGCGTCATGGCAAGTTTGGAAGAACTGCTGCGCAAGCGCGAGGGCGTAAAGACAAAAGTGTATTTGGACTCCCGCGGGAAACCCACGGTAGGAATCGGCCATCTCGTCACAGCGGCAGACAAGCTCAAGGTGGGTGACGAGATAACGGAGCAGCGAGTTTCAGAGTTTTTCAAGAAGGACAGCGCCGCCGCGCTCTCTGCAGCAAAATCCCAGGCCACGCAGGCAGGAATCAGCGACTCGAATTTCATTGTCTATCTGGCCTCTGTCAATTTTCAGTTGGGCACGAGTTGGAACACGGTGCACAAGAAGACCTGGAAATTGATCATGGAAGGGAGCTACGAAGCAGCGGCGGTAGAGGCTGCGAAAAGCTCATGGGCCGGGCAGACGCCGGTCAGAGTCAAG
>JANMRV010000218.1:0-3208 GCA_031388685.1 Planctomycetota bacterium | reverse complement strand
ACCTTGCCCGACTTCGGATAGTCGGTGTCCTGCGTCACGCGGACTTTCGTGCCCGCGACTTCGACCTCGGCATCGCTCGCGGCATACAGCACGACGTACAAGTCGCTCGCGGACACCGCGTACAGCCGCTCGCCCATGCCCGGCAAGTACCGAACGATGTTGCTCGGACAGCACGAGCAATCGAACCACGGCACGCGCCGTTTGTCGCCGCGGCTCGCGAGCGGATTGTCGTAGAAGAAACTATTTCCATCGAGCGACACGCCTGCGGGCACGTTGTTGTAGACCTCGCGCTCGAGCACGTCGGCGTACTTGGTCTGGCGCTTCAGAAGAAACATGCGCTGGTTCCACATGCCCATGCCGATCGCGGCGCAGGTTTCGCAGTAGGCGCTGTCGTTGGGCAGATCGTAGGGCACGCTGAAGCCCTCGTTCGAGCCCGAGCTGCCGATGCCGCCGGTGACGTACATCTTTCGCCCCACGAGTTCGTCCCAGATTCGTTCGAGCGGTTCGATGAGCGTGCGGTCGCCCTTCGCCGCCGCCACGTCGGCCATGCCGCTGTAGAGATACATCGCGCGCACGGCGTGGCCTACGACTTCAGTTTGTTCGCGCACCGGGGCATGGTCCTGGGCGTATTCGCCGAACAACTTCGTCCCGCGGTCCTTCTTGCCGCGCACGTCGACGAAGAAGCTGGCGAGTTTCAGCCAACGTTCGTCGCCTGTGCGACGCAAGAGTTTCATCAGCGCGAGTTCGAGCTCCGGATGTCCCGTCGGCTCCTGATGTTTGCCCCAACCGAATTCACGATCGATATGCGCGGCGAGTTTCGTGGCCACGTCCAGCAACTTCTTCTTGCCCGTCGCTGCTTCGTAGGCAACCGCGGCTTCGATCAAGTGGCCCGCGCAGTACAGTTCGTGGCCGCTCGTGATGTTCGTCCACTTCTTGTCGGGCTCGACGAGTTGCCAATACGTATTGAGGTAGCCGTCCTCGCGCTGCGCCGCCGCGATCCAATCGATGATCGCATCGGTGCGCTTTTCGAGCGCGGGATCGGGCGTGGCCTTGAGCGAGTAGGCGATGCCTTCGATGACCTTGTAGACGTCGGAGTCGTTGTAGAGAAAACCCTCGTGCTCACCCTTCACGATGCCCCCGGCGACAGCGAAGTTCTTGAGCCGGCCGGTTTCTTCGCACTTCTTCAGGCACGCTTCGATCGTCGCCTTGCGATTCGTCTCGATACGCGGCGCGAAAAAGGCATCGTGAAGCCTGACTTTTTCGAACGGAACCGCCGTGAGCGGCTTGGGCAAATCCTGCAGGGCGAGCGCGAAGAAGATGGCGAGGAACATCTCAGTACTTCCGGTTCGGCCGCTCGGCGGCGGCGTTGCTTGCGTCGAAGATCCGATCGCTGACGACGATGCGCTTCTCAACCTTTTCGCCCTTGGCAATTCGCTCGAGCGCATCGAAGGCCTGCGGCCCGAGCAGCGGACTGCACTCGACCGCGCAGGACAGTTTCCCTTCGATGATCGCGTCGAAAGCCGCGCGTGTCGCATCGACTGAAATCACGAGCACGTTTTTTCCAGGCTGCAATCCCGCCGCCTCGAGCGCCTGGATAGCGCCGAGGGCCATGTCGTCGTTGTGCGCATACACGGCGTCGATCTTGTTCTGCTCGCTCTTGAGGATCGCCTCCATGACTTCCTTGCCCTTGGGAAGTTCGAACTGACCGTTGAGGCTCTTGACGATCTTGATGCGCGGCTCTGTCGCGACGCGCTCGTCGAATCCCTTCTTGCGATCGATCGCCGGGTCGGAGCCTGCCGTACCTTCGATTTCCGCCACGCGCACTTCACCCGTGGTGTGCGCGATCAGCCACTCAGCCGCCATGCGGCCTTCGGCGACGAAGTCGCTCGCGATAAGAGTCGCGTAGAGTTCCGGATCGCAGTCGAGGCCGCGATCGACGAGCACGACCGGGATGCCGGCGCGCTTGAGTTCGCGAAGCGCGGGCTCGAAGCCGGACTTTTTCTGCGGCGCAAGAATCACCGCGCCGACGCCTTGCGCGATGAACGAGTGCAGAGCCTGAATCTGACTCTCGAGTTTGCCCTGCGCATCGGCGAGCTTGAGCGGGATCTTGCGCGCCGCGGCTTCGGATCGAATCGACTCCGTCTCCGCCACGCGCCAGGCGCTCTCGGCGCCGATCTGCGAAAAGCCGACGGTCGCATTGGCGCCGGTCGAGGGCTGCTTGTCCCCGCATGCGCCCACGAGCAGAAGCAAAGCCGGCAGCAACAAACGTCTGATTGCACACATATATGGTGAACGTGAGCCTAGCCACTCCCCGCCCCCGCCGCGATGTCCGCCCCCAATCCGCCAGTACCGAGCCAGCCTCGACTCCGCCGCTTTCACGTCTCACTTTTGAGCGAGACGGCGGAGTCTAGGCTGGCTACGTCCTCCCCGTGCCCTTGATGTACAATTGCATTCCACTTATGGACTGGCGCGCTCGAATTTCGGTGGAACCCGACATCTGCCATGGCAAGCCCTGCATTGCCGGCACGCGCATCATGGTTTCGGTGATCCTCGACAATCTTGCCGCGGGTGAGTCCGAGGCGGCGATTCTTCACAGCTACCCATCGCTGACCAGGGACGACTTGTTGGCCGCAATGCACTACGCCGCCGAGCTCGCAAAGGACCGTGTCATTCCATTCAAGAGCGGCGCGGCGTGAGCGCTGCGCAACCGATCCGATTCAAGGTCGACGAGAACTGCCCGGCAGAGTTCGTCGAAATCTTGCAAGCTGCCGCGTACGAGGCGGATCATGTTCTCGATGAGGGTCTCGGTGGCTGCACTGATCTCGAGGTCGCCTCCGTCCTACGTCGCGAGCGTCGCGCGCTCTTAACTCTGGATCTCGACTTCGCCGACGTCCGACGCTTTCCACCTGCCGAATTCGCGGGTCTCATCGTCCTTCGGCCTGAGAGTCAGAACCGCTCGAGACTGGCGCAAATTCTCCGACAACTACTGCCGCAGCTGAAGATCGAGCAACTTGGCCAGCGCCTGTGGATCGTGGACGAAAGCGGCATCCGCGTCCGCGAGTAGACGGGTATCGCGGTAGGGCCGCCGGTTACCCGGCGCCCCCCGCACGGATCCCAGCGAGCGGAACTACCGCACTGGGCTCTTGCCGCCAGTCATGAACGCACAGGTTGTTCGACCTGTCGTATTCGCTCCGCTGTCTGTGACAGC
>JANMRV010000217.1:0-4618 GCA_031388685.1 Planctomycetota bacterium | reverse complement strand
ATCCACGCGCGCAAGCTGGCCTGGAAATCTACGCGCGACAGCCGGGCTCCCAGCTATCTGCGTTCCTTCCCGTCCTCGGCGACGTGGCGAACTCAGAAGGGCTCACTCCCGGCGAGTACATCCTCACACTCTACGGTGACGACGCTTTCGGCCCCGTAGCTCGACGCAGCGTGCGCGCAGTCGTCCGCAAGGGCGAGGTAACGAAAGTCGAAATGAAGGTCGAGACGGGAGTGCAAGTCACCATCGCGTTCACTCCGCGCGATGTTGACCGCGCCACGGTCCGGGCTCTCGACGCTTCCGGCGCTGTCGTTTGGGAAGATCAACTCGGTGCGAGCAGCAGCCTTGTCCTGCCGACTGAAACTGTACGCCTTGTGGCCCGCGACGACGCTGGACACCGGGCAGAGATGTCCTTCTCATCCGCGCTTGCGTTGCGGGGCCAGACGCTGACACTCGAGTTGAAGTGACGTTCGCGCGCGCTGGAGTCTATGATCGGCGGGCCAACTTCCCGCTCCGAAGATTCAGCGACGCTGCTGGACGTCGCCGCTCGCAGTATGTCCACGATCGCCTACACGTTTACACCTGACGTCGTCTCCAAGCCGCTGACGCTTTCCGCATCAGCAGAGGGATTGACCGTCACGGGCGGCGCGCAGGCGCAGAAGATCACTTGGTCGGATGTCATGCAGGTCGAATTGTGGTTCGACCCGACGCGCTTCAATCGCGAGCGCTATCGCTGTCGCGTTTCGACGCGCAGCGGTCGCACGGTCGAGATCGAAAGCACGACGTGCTGCGGCGTCGGCGACTTCGTCGCGCAATCCGCGGAGTATCAAAGTCTCATCCAGGCGATCCACGTCAACTTGCTCGCCCATGGCAAGAACGTCGCGTATCGCGGCGGTGTCGGCGGATCGCGCTACTTGTTGAACATCTTGGGTCTCGCGGTCGGCGTCGCGGCGTTCTCCGTGGCGTTGACCGTCGCAGGCGTCCCGTATCTCGGGCCGACCGTGATCGTGCACTTGATCGTGATCCTCTTCGGAGCGAGCGTGGCGCTGAAGTGGATCAAGAAGAATCGGCCGTCGAGCTACGACCCGCGAACGATTCCGGCCGAACTGCTGCCCAAGTCGGTCCCTGCGAAGGTCTCCCCCGCGCCGATTCCGCCGCCAGCGTCAGTTCCGATCGCGCCAGCGGCGCTGCACCCACGTCGTAGGAAGCCGACGCTCGAAGATTATGGTCCGATCGCGGAACCGGGCGATTCGTCGTGGAGTTCCGCCGGCTCGAACAAGACACACTGGGCCGATGCGCAGAAGTACCTCGAGGAGGATCTGAAGAAGTGGGAAGCAGAGGAGCAGGCCTGGACCCTGGCCGAGAAGCGGCGCAACGCTTCGAGTTGATCCGCGCTCAGCTCTTCGGCTTGAAGTAGCGTTTCGCCGCGAGCGAGGGCGGCATGCAGACCATTTCCTTCGCGGCCGTCGGATCATCGTGGGCGTAGCGATAGCCTTCGCCATAGCCCGCGGCTTTCATCAACTTCGTCGGCGCATTGCGCAGGTGCAGCGGCACGGGATCAGCCTGCGTGCGCTCGACGTCTTCGACCGCTTCGCCATAAGCCTTGTAGACCGCGTTCGATTTCTTGGCGCGCGCCAGATACACGGCGGCCTGCGCGAGCGCGAGATCGCCTTCGGGTGAACCCAGGCGATGGAACGCGTCGGCTGCATCCAAGGAAACGCGCAACGCGAACGGATCAGCGAGTCCGATGTCCTCGACGGCCATGCGAATCAAGCGCCGCGCGACGTAGTTGCCGTCCTCGCCCGCGCGCAACATGCGCGCGAGCCAATACAGCGTCGCGTTGTCATCGGAGTTCCGCACGGATTTGTGCAGCGCAGAGATCAGGTTGTAGTGCTCTTCGCCGGCCTTGTCGTGGGCGAGCACTTTCGTCTGCACGGCGGTGGCGAGCACGCTGTCGGTGATCGTGCCGCCGCTATCGACGAGTCCGGCCGCGGTCTCCAGGAGATTCAGCGCGCGCCGCGCGTCGCCGTCGGAGGCGTGCGCCATGCGCAACAGGCAGGCGTCGTCGACCACGACGCTTCGCCCCAGGCCGCGCTCGCTGTCGTTGACGGCGTGACGCAGCAGCTTGGTCAGACCTTCCGGCCTGTGCGGCTCGAGGATCAAGACCCGAGCGCGCGAAAGCAACGCGCTGTTCAACTCGAACGAGGGATTCTCGGTGGTCGCTCCGATCAACAGGATCTCGCCGCGCTCGAGGAACGGCAAGAACGCGTCCTGCTGCGATTTGTTGAAGCGATGAATTTCGTCGACGAACAACAACGTCCTTCCGCCGCCGCGCGCGAAGTTGCGCTCGGCTTCGGCCATCACCTCGCGCACTTCCTTGATGCCGGAAAGCACCGCGGAAAACGGCACGAAACGCATCTGGCTCTGCGCGGCGAGCAAACGCGCCAAAGTCGTCTTGCCGCTGCCCGGAGGCCCCCACAGGATCAGGCTCTGCGAAATTTCTCCGGCCGCGGCGCGCTCGAGGATCTTGCCGGGACCGAGCAGCTGTTCTTGACCGACGTATTCGGCGAGCGTGCGCGGCCGCAGTCGATCGGCGAGCGGAGTGCCCGCCGTGGAAGTGCCTTGACGCACCGGCACGATTTCGGAACCAAAGAGGTCGCTCACGATTGGGTTCCTTGCGCGCGTCCCGCGGCGAACAAAAGCAACGACGCCGCGACCGTGACATTCAGCGACTCGACCGCGCCCTGCATCGGAATCGTGACGCGCGCGAAGCTGGCCATTTCCTTGGGATCAAGGCCGGTTTCGGATCCGACCCACAGCGCGACCCGCCCCGACCAGTCGAGGCGCGTGAATTCCTTGCCGCCGCGTGTCGCCGCGGCCACCAGCCGAAAGCCGCTCGCCGCAAGTGCTTTCGCAGCCGTGGCCGCATCGGCCAGCGGCGCGACGGGCAGACGCAACAGACTGCCCATCGAACCGCGCAAAGCCTTGTCGCCCCACGGGTTCGCGGAGCCGGCGACCACGACGAGCGCGCATGCGCCCGCGGCCTCGGCGCTGCGCGCAAGCGCACCGAGGTTGCCGGGATCGGAGATGCCGGCGATCACGAGTACTAGCGCCTGCTTGTCCGCGCTCAATTCGGAGATTTGCACCGCCCGCGGAGTCCTGGCGATCGCCGCGATTCCCGGCGAGGCGCGCAAGGCGCTCTTCTTCGCCAGGAGTTTGTCGTCGATGCGCTGCACGCGCACGGACTGGCGTTCCAGTTGGCGCGCGCGATCTTCGCGCTCGGAAGACACCAGCACGACTTCGAGGACGAACTTGCTCTCCAGCGCGTCGTCGATCAGGCGATCGCCTTCGAGCACGCAGGCTTCGCGTTCATTGCCGGCGAGGATCGCCCCCATGCGCTTGAGCAGTGGATGCTGTGCCGAGCGAATCGTCGCTCGCGATTCGTCGTCGCGCTCTCTGGCTGCGGGCTTCTCCATCGTCGCGTCGTGTTCTACCATGCCCCCGTGAATCCGCGATTGTATGGCTGAACTGGTCACCGGGCGTGTGGTGCGCACCGACGCGAAAGTCTGTCACATCGAGGTGGCAGGCACCGTCCATGTGTGTGCCCCGCGCGGAAAGCTGTTCGAGGGCCTCGAGCAGAAGAACCCGATCGCCGTCGGCGACATGGTGCGGGTCGACCTCGACGGCAATCCTTCTTCGATCGAAGAGGTCTTGCCGCGTCGCAATTGGCTGGGGCGCACGGCTTCGAGCCACGATCCGCGCGAGCAGGTCCTCGTCGCCAACGTCGATCGCCTGTTCGTGATCGCATCGCTCGGCAAACCGGGTTTTTCGTCGAACCGCACCGATCGCATCCTGGCCGCCTGCGCATGGCAGGGCATTCCGGCGACGGTCGTGCTCAACAAGATCGACCTGGCGCGCGAGGACGACGTGGAGATGATCCGCGAGACCTACGCGGGAGCCGGCGTCGGCTGGATCGAGAGCTGCGCGGTGGACGGCCGCGGTGTTGCGCAGCTTGCGGAGAACTTGCGCGGCTCAGTCAGCGTGTTCTACGGCGCGTCGGGTGCCGGCAAGTCGAGTTTGATCAACGCGATCCAGCCGGGCTTGAAACTGAAAATCGGCAAGATCAGCAAGTACTGGGACGCGGGCAAACACACGACAGCGCACTCGCAGTTGATCCCGCTCGAGATGGGCGGTTGGGTGATCGACACACCGGGCATCCGCGTCTTCCGCTTGCATCGCTTGAGCGCGGGCGAGCTGCGCGGCCTTTTCCCCGAGATCGTGCACTTCCAGGACCGCTGCCACTTTCCCGATTGCACGCACGATCACGAGCCCGATTGCGCTGTGTTCGACGCCGTCGATGCCGGCGAACTGCCCGCGACGCGCTACGCGAGCTACGTCGAAATGCTCGACGAGCTGCGCGCGAACCCCAAGGCCGACGAAGAATTCGAGAGCGAGCCGCCGGAGGGCGAGTGAAAGCGGCGGTATCGCGGTAGGGCCGCCGGTTACCCGGCGCCCCCCGCACGGATCCCAGCGAGCGGAACTACCGCACTGGGCTCTTGCCGCCAGTCATGAACGCACAGGTTGTTCGACCTGTCGTATTCGCTCCGCTGTCTGTGACAGC
>JANMRV010000215.1:0-2719 GCA_031388685.1 Planctomycetota bacterium | reverse complement strand
GTGCCACAGCCTAGGTCGACCATGCGCTCGGCAGGCTTGGCGTCGAGCAACGCCAGGATGTCGGCTGTCAGTTTCCAGACGAAGGAGTGACTGCCGTCGTACAGATCGGCGTTCCAGGTTGCGTTCGCCACGGACGCGAATGATAAGCGCGCGCTACGCGGCGTTCACCAGCGTGTGCAAGCGCATGATCGCCGCGCGGTCGCCGTCGAGCTCGAGCTTCGGATAGGCCTCGGCGAACTCGACCCAGCGGAACGCCGACCAGCGGCTGGCCAGGCGCAAGTCCGTCTGGTCGCTCGGCGTGCGGAAGCCGAAGTTCCACTCGATCACTTCCTCGTCGCCGACCAGCCAGCGCGCCGGCATGCGCAGATCGATCAGGTCCAGCGGCTTGTAGATGCCGACGTCGTCCATGACTTCGCGGCGGATCGCGCTTTCCAGCTTTTCCCCGAAGCCGATCGGTCCCTGGATCGGTCCCCAGAAACTCTCCAGGCCCTGACCGCGAAGCAGCAAATAGTCAGGCCGCCCCGATTGCAGGCGGTAGACGAAGATTCGGATGCGGTGGGAGAGTTCGTTCATTGCCGGGGAGGGCGTCAGCCCTCAGATATCGTATGTGCAGCAGCCGGTACTGCGCTCAAAACGAATTCCTTCGGTTCGAGCGCCGTGGACTTGGGCCGCTGGCGCGCCGGGTGGCGCGAATCAGGCAAGGCCACGCGGGGCAGTCTCCCTCGCGGCCATGTTCGACGACCCGGCCGAGCCCGGTTTCCGGCGTTGACCCCGGTCCGCGCAGGAGCGGGCGGCACTCCCACCACTAACATGGGGGCGTGGGGGCGCAGGAACTTCGATGAACGCTGAGGAACGTCTGGCCGAGGCCGTGGCGCGGCTCGATGGCCTGATCAATTGGGAGCGCATGAAGCGCACTGCCGCAACGCGCTTTCACCTCGAGCCCGCGCGCGATCTTTGCGAGCGACTGGGCAGCCCTCACAAGCGTCTGCGCGCCGTCCACGTGGCCGGCAGCAAGGGCAAGGGCTCGACTGCCGCGCTGCTTTCCGCGGGCCTGCGCGCCGCCGGCCTCGCCGAAGCGCTCTACACCTCGCCGCACGTGGTCCGTCTGCGCGAGCGCCTGCGCATCGGCGGCGTCGAGGTCGAGGTCCTGCGATTCGCGAGCGCCCTGGAACGCACGCTCGATGCTCGCGAACATGCGCGAAATGCCCGCGCTCCGGCCGGCGAGGCCACCTGGTTCGACATTGTGACGGCAGCGGCATTTCTCGCGGCCTTCGAAGCGGGCGTGACCTGGATCGTGGCCGAATGCGGTCTCGGCGGGCGGCTCGATTCCACCAACGTGCTCGACGGCGAAGTCTGCGTGATCACGAACATCGAGCTCGAGCATCAGGCCGTGCTGGGGGCGACTCGCGCGCTGATCGCGGCCGAGAAGGCCGGCATCCTGAAGCCCGGCTCGATCTTGATCACGGGTGTGCCCGTGGACGACGAGGCGGGTCGCGTGATCGACGCACGCGCGCGCGAACTCGCCGTGCCGGTGCGCCGTCCGCTCGAGGGAATCTGGGACGAGGCCACGATTGCGGGGCGCAATCTGGCATTGGCCGGCGCGGCCCTGGACGAACTCGGCGGACGCGGGGTCGACGGCGCCGATGGGAAAAAACTGCGTGCCGAGCTGCTCACCAGCGAGGTCCGACTGGCCGCGCGACTTCCCGGACGTCTCGAGTGGTTCAAGGTGGATGGCATTCCCGTCGCACTCGATGGGGGGCACGTTCCGGCCAGCGTCCGCGACGCTCTGCGCGATCTTTGCGCGGCAGCGGGGCGCTCTTCGCCTCCGGTGGTGATCCTCGGCCTGGCCAGGGACAAAGACCTGCCTGGAATTCTCAAGGCTGTTGCAGCGCTGACCGATAGGGTCGTCTGCACATCCGTGGGCAGCGACTTGCACTTCACTCCTTTCGAAATCGCAGAGGAGGCGGCGCGGGCCGGACTGGTGGCTGAAACGGCCACGACCCCACGGGAGGCACTGCGGCGCGCACTCACCCTCGCTAGAAACGGGGGTTGGGTCGTCGCCACAGGTTCGCTCTATCTCGCAGGCTCCCTGCGCCCAACGCTCACGATCGCCGACACGGAATCCGGATGCTGACCATCGTCTCCGACATGTTCTTGACCGACTCGTTCCTGATCAAGGGCGAGGTCGAGAACAAGTACACGCGTCTGCAGAATCTGCTGGACGAGCACCGCCGTTACTTCATCAAGGTGAAGAACGCGACGTTGGTCGATCTCAACACCTGCGATCGGATCACGACGCCCGTGTTGCACATCAACATGGACGAGATCCTGCTCGCGCACGAGTTCCTCGACACCGCCAGCGATCCGCGCCAGGCTGAACTGTTCCGGCTGCAGAAGTTCCACAAGGTGCGCGTGTTCTTCACTGGCCACCTGAACCTCGAGGTCGGCGGCGAAGTGCGGCCGGGTTCGTACGAGGTCGACGATCGGTCGACGCGCCGCTTTTTCGCCATGCGCGCTCCGGCTTTGCGCGGTTTCAACGCGCGCGAGGACCCCGACCTGAATCTGATCACGAAGCTGAGCTACGTGATCGTCAACAAGACGCGGCTGTCGTACATCTACGATTTCAACGGCGAGTAGTTCGGACGCCGATGCGGCGTAGACTTTGCGGACATGCAGACGTCCGTAGCGCGAGGTCGGGGGCACTGGGCATTCACTCTGG
>JANMRV010000170.1:0-6039 GCA_031388685.1 Planctomycetota bacterium | reverse complement strand
TGATCGAGCTGCTGCATGGTCAAGCTTCGCTGTTCTTCGAGCCGCCCGGCAATTCCGAGCCGTGCTGCTCTTCCCATTGATCGAGGGTCATCAGGACTTCGCGCGCCTTGCTGCCCTTGTGGTCGGAGACGATGCCCGCCTCGCCCATCATGTCCAACAGGCGCGAAGCGCGCGTGTAGCCGACGCCGAGCGCGCGCTGCAAAAGACTCGCGCTGCCGCGCTTGGATTTCAGGATCACGCGCACGGCGTCGTCCCACATCGGGTCGTCGAGGGCGGACTCGAAAGCCTCGCCGGCGCCCGGTTGGGCCGTGCCCGTCGTCAGTTGCTTGAGCTCTTGATTGAAGTTCTGCGCCGAGTCGGTGCAGACGAAGTCGACCAACGCCTTGATCTCGTGGTCCTCGACCAGTGCGCCCTGCACGCGCTTGATGCGCGAACTCTGCGGCGGGTTGTAGAGCATGTCTCCGCCGCCGAGCAGTTTTTCCGCGCCCATCGTATCGAGGATCACGCGGCTGTCGACCTTGGACGCGACCTGGAACGCGATGCGCGTCGGCAGGTTGCCCTTGATCACACCCGTGATGACGTCGATCGACGGCCGCTGCGTCGCCAGGATCACGTGAATGCCGACCGCGCGCGACTTCTGCGCGATGCGCGTGATGGCCTGTTCGGCTTCCTTCTTCGCCTGCATCATCAGGTCGGCGAATTCGTCGACGACGATGATGATGTAGGGCACGTGACGCGGCGTGCGGTCGGAGAATTCATCGCCGAGGCGACTCTTCAGTTCCTCTTCGTCGAGCGCGTTGTAGCCCTTGATGTTCTTGACGCTCGCCTTGCGGAACAACTCGTAGCGGCCTTCCATCTTCTCGATCGCCCACTCGAGCACCTTGGTCGCCTGGCGCATGTCGGTGACCACCGGCAACATCAGGTGCGGGATCTTCTCGAACATCTGCAGCTCGACCATCTTCGGGTCGATCAGGATCATCTGCACGTCGTGGGGCGAGCGCGTCAAAAGAATGCTGGCCAGGATCGTGTTGATGCAGACCGACTTGCCCGAGCCGGTGGTGCCCGCGATCAAGAGGTGCGGCATGCGCGCCAGGTCCTCGACGATCGGCTGGCCTTCGGCGTCGATGCCGAGGAACAAGGGCAGCGCGCCGAACTTGCTGTCGTACGCGTTCTGGTTGACCAGCTCGGAGATGCGCACCTTGCGCCGCGAAAGATTCGGCACTTCGATGCCGATCGTCGCCTTGCCGGGAATCGGCGCAATGATGCGCACCGACTGCGCGCGCAGTGCCGCGGCAATTTCCGAGCTGAGCTGCGTGACCTTGTTCATGCGCGTGCCCTGGGTCACTTCGAGCTCGAACAGGATCACGGTCGGGCCGACCGACGCGCCGCAGACCGTGGCTTCGACGTGGAAGGACATCAGCGCGGCTTCGAGCTTGCGCGCCTGGGCCAGCAGCGCCTTCTCGTCGAGCCCGCCAGAGACTCCGTCGGCACGCTCGAGCAGGTCGAGCGGCGGAAAACGCCACTCGCCCGGCGGCGGAGTCGGCGGTTCGAAGGGCAGCTCGTGAACCAGCGGCTTTTGCGGCGTTTTCAGGCTGTTCTTGGCGCGCGGCAGCGGCGCGATCGGCTGGATCGAGACCTCTTCGTCGGCGTCCTCGTCGGCGTCGTGATCCGGCGCGAGCGGCGGAACTTCGACGCTCTCGTCGTCGTGCGCATCGATGTCCTCGGCGAAGATCTCGTCATCGGTCGCGGCCTTGACGGCGATCGAATCCTCATCGGCGTCGTCGAGCACGGCTTCGTCGTCGTCCGAGGGGGCGAATTGTCCCGCGGCGGGCGACAGCTCGTCGTCGTCGGAATCCGCCGGCGCCGGAGCGACCGCGACAGGAGCCTTCGCCGCATCCTTCGTTCGCTTGCCGACCGTCGCGGGCGCGACGGCAACGCTCGCCGCGGAGCCGACCGCAGCCGCGGGCAGCGACGCGCGCGCCGCGTTGCTCTCGCCTAGGCCCGCGCCGCGCAAGAAATCCCACAGCCCGACGAACATGCTGCCGATCCAAGTGAACGCCGCGCGCAGGAACGATTCGCCGCGCTCCTCGCGGCGCTTCTTCGCCCACTCGTTCAGTTCGACGAGCAGCGGATAGAAGGCCATGTTCGAGGCGAGCATGAACGCGACCAGCGTCAGCGCGATCATCAGGATCCAAAGCCCCGGACCGCCGACCTTGTCTTGCAGAATCGGCGTCGCCGCGTTCGCCAGCCAGCCCCCCGCGCCGAAAGGCAGCCGCGCACTTGGAATGAACCGGCCGTCGGGCCCGCTGAGGCCCATATGCAACAGGAAGCCCAGGCTGATGGTGAAAGCGATCGCCGAGACCACGCGCAGGGGAGCCTTGGGCACCGACTTGCGCGCGATCAACACCACGGCCCAGCAGAAGCTCAGGAACGCGAACATCAATCCCGCCGCGCCCGCGATGCCGTGCGCGGCCTTGGCAAGGTAGAAGCCGAGCCTGCCGCCCCAGTTCATGCCCTGGGCGCCCGGATCGTCGTACGGCGTCCAGTAGCTCAGCATCGCGAAGAACAGCCACAGCGAAGCGAACAGCATGAGGATGCCGACCACTTCGCGCGCGTGTTGCGACGGCTCCGCATCCTCGTCGGCGACGAACAGGCTCTTGACGAGCACACCGAGGCGCGAAATGAAACTCGCTCCGGTTCGTTCGTCGTCCGCTGTCGTCGAACGTTTGCGCGCTGCCGCTCGAGCCATGAAATTTCTTGTGTCCGCCGAACGCGGACTGCTTTTCACAGCCCGCGCTTTGCGCGCCCTGCGGCGCGCGCCTTGTCGGTAACCAACTCCGCGAGGACTTCGGCGATGTCCTCTTTGGAGCGTCGGGCGAGCCCCTGGCGCGAACCGTCCCGCCCGAGAATCGTGGCGCTCGAACGGATCGCGTTGAGCGCACTCTCGTCGTTCAAGACGATGTAGTCCAGGTTCTTGCGGCGCAGTTTTGCCTGCGCGCGCCGCTCACCGTCGCCGGTTTCAAGGGCGAAGCCCATCACGAGCCTCTCTCCCTTGCTCCGCGCGACGCTGGCGAGAATATCGGGATTGCGAGTCAACTCCAAGCTCGTCGTCTGAGTGCCGCCGTCCTTCTTGCGCCACTTGCCGGCCAGTTTTCGCGTCGGTCGCCAGTCCGCGACCGCCGCCGACATGACCAAGAGATCCGCCGAACGGAAGGCCTTTCGCACCGCCGCGAGCATCTCGCGGGCGCTGACGACGTCGATGCGCTGGACGCCTGGCGGAGTCGAAAGCGCGACCGGTCCGGCGATCAGCGTCACTTTCACCCCCCGGCGAACGAGGGCCGCGGCGATCGCGAAACCCATCCGGCCGCTCGACTCGTTCGAGAGGTAGCGCACCGGGTCGACGTATTCGCGCGTCGGACCTGCGGTGACGACCGCGAAAAGTTGCCGCGAGGCCTTGGCCGGACGGGTGGCGCGCGCGCTCATGCCTTCAGCCGCTCCGCGACGCGCGCGAGCAGAGTCGCGGTCTCCGGCAGCCGGCCGGCTCCGTCGTCACCGCAGGCCATGTGACCGGTTTCGGGCTCGACGACAGTCCAGCCGTCGCGGCGCAACTGCTCGAGATTCCGTTGCACCGCGGGTTGGGAGAGCATCCCGGGGTTCATCGCCGGGGCGAGCAGCCGGGCGCGCTCCTTCGGGCAGGCCAGGATCGCGGTCGTGACCAGGTCGTTGGCCATGCCGTGGGCGATTCTGGCGATCAGGTCGGCGCTGGCCGGCGCGACGAGGATCAACTCGGCCCACTGGCCGAGCTGGATGTGGTCCATGGCGCCTTGGCGGGTCGGGCCGAACTCGGAGACGGCGGCGTGCTCGCCGGTCACGGCTTCGAAGACCTGAGGCGAGACGAGTTCGGCGGCCGTCGGCGTCAGGACGGTGCGCACCGAATGCCCAGCCTGGACCAGCTTGCTCGCCAGGTCGCAGGCCTTGTAGATCGCCACCGAGGCGCCGCAGCAGAGCAGGATCTTGGCCATCCCCCATTTATAGACGACGGCGGGTGCCTGGCACCTTCCTGAACTATTGCCGCCGAGTCTTTCAGAGCGCCGTTGCCGGTGGACCTCGACCTGGCCGGGCCTCTCAAAGCGCCGTTGGGTCGACGCAATAGTTTGGGAGGGTGCCTGGCACCGTACTGGCAGGCCCCGTACTCCCAAGCCCCGAACTGAAATGCACCTCTCCCAACCCCTACCCCCAAGACACAAGCCTCCACCCCCTACTGTCGAAAACTCCACTGCCCCCCCGCACGCCCCTCCAAACAAGCTATCGTCGTCCCCAAGGCTGTCCCCTCGACGCCCCAACCAAAAACCATGAAACTCTTCCAACTGCTAGTTGCGCCCGTCGCGCTCGCAGCCCTGCTCTCGCTCGCGCCCGCGGAAGGAGTCGTCGGCAAGTCCATGCCCGCGATTCCGATCGAGGGTCTCGCGCAGACCAAGGCCAAGTCGCTCGACGATTACATCGGACGAGCGGTGCTCGTCGAATTTTTCGCCTACTGGTGAGGCCCTTGCGGCTCTTCAGTCCCGCACCTGAATCAACTCCAGGAGGAGTACGGTGCGAAGGGGCTGTCGATCATTGGCGTGACCAGTGAAGGCGCGAGTGAGACCGAGAAGTGGGTCGCCGAGAAGGGCGCGAAGTACGCCTACGGCTATGACAAGGGCGGCAAGTGGTCGGCCTACTGCGGCGTCAGCGGCATCCCGCACGCCGTGCTCTTCAACCCGAGCGGCAAGATCGTCTGGGACGGTCACCCTGGAAATCTTTCCGGTGCCGACATCGACAAGGCCCTGGCCGGAGCCCTGACCAAACTTCCGTGGGAATGGGAGCCGGCCTTGCAGCCCGCGGCCCAACTGCTGGCCAAGCGTCAGTTCGCCCAGGCGATCGCCTTGGCGCAAAAAGCCGGCGCGAGCGGCGAGGGTCTTGTCGCAGCGGTGCAAGGCGTGGTCAAGAGCCGCGTCGAAGCGATCGCCGCGATGAAGACAGCGGGCAATTTCCTTGGCGCAAGCGAGGACGGTGCGGCGCTGGTCAAGGACCTCAAGGGTCTACCCGAGGAGGCCGAACTCGCCACGATGCTCAAAGCTCTCGCGGCCGACAAGGACGCTCAGAAAGTGATCGCGGCCCAGAAGCAGGTGCGCGACATCGTCAGCGAGAAGATCAAGAAGAAAGAACTTGTCGGAGCCTTGAAGAAGCTCGAGAAGATCAAGACCGACAACGAAGGCACCGCCGCCGCGAAAGACGCCCAGGAGGCGATCGACAAGCTGCGCAAGGTCTGAGACCGGATAGCGTGAACGAGGCGGGATGGCTCACGGGCCGTCCCGCCTTTTTTCATGCCTACTTCGCGAGTTCCCGTTCGAGCTGCTCGAGGAAGTAGCCGACGTCGGTGACCATTCCGAGCGCGTGCATCGTTCCGCGGTTCGCCAACTTGGTCGGCAGGCTCTCGGTCATGTCCACGCAAACGGTCTTGACGCTCGCGGGCAAGAGATTGCCAACCGCGATCGAGTGCAGCGCCGAAGCGAGCATCAGGCACATCCCGCAATTCTCGAGCGCGCTCGCATAAGCCATCTGCGCCTCGCGAATATCGCAGATCACATCGGTGAGCGGCCCATCGTCGCGAATCGACCCGGCCAGCACGAAGGGCACGTTTGCGCGCACGAGTTCGAACATGACGCCGCGCTTCACCAATCCTGATTCGACCGCCTGCCGAATTCCGCCGCAGCGGTTGACCGCGTTGATGGCGAAAAGATGGTTGCGATTCCCGCCCTCGACCGCGCGGCCGCTCAGCTGACACACGCCGAGTGAAGTCTTGAGGATCGCCTTCTCGAGATCGTGCGTTGCAAAAGCATTGCCGCTGAGCAGCCCGTGGATCCAGCCTGATTTCACTAGCCTTCCCAGCGCCGCATCGCCGCCCGAATGCACGATCGCAGGTCCCGCGACGAGCACAATCCGCTTGCCCTGTTCGCGCACCGCCCTCATCTCGCGCGCAATCCCGGCGATGGCGATGCC